>NZ_CAXGSH010000032.1:0-35872 GCF_964012375.1 uncultured Salinisphaera sp. | reverse complement strand
CCCCCGTACAGCACGGCCCGGAGCGTATTCATATCGAACGCCCGCAGCCAGAAACCGATCTCGGCGCGTTGCTGCATGCCCTGCACGACGTGCTCACCCGCGCCGAGCTGTTCACCGAACACAAGATCGAACGCGAGCCGCTATCGGTACGCGAACACATGAGCCGTATCCTCGAACGCCTGGGCAGCGGCCAGGCCTGTGCCTTCGTCGCCCTGGTGGAAACCAGCGAAGGTCGGCTGGGCGTGGTGGTATCGTTTCTGGCCATTCTCGAACTGGCCCGCGAAGCGCTGATCGCCATCGACCAGGCCGAACCCTATGCGCCGGTTGCGCTGCGCCTGGCCGGCCCGCGCCCCGAATGAACATCGACCAAGAAAAGCCCACGTGAGCCACGACGAACCCACGCCAACCGAAACCCAGCACGACAGCGAGGCGTCGGCGAACGAACCGGTGATTGCCGATTCCGTGTTGCGCTGTATCGAAGCGCTGCTCATGGCCGCCGATGCGCCGCTGCCCGCCGACCAGATCGTGCGCCTGCTGGAAACCACGCACGCGCTCGAGCGCGCGGATGTACGCACCGGCATCGAGGCGTTGCAGGCACGCTATGCCGACAGCGCGATGGATCTGGTGGAGGTCGCCAGCGGCTGGCGTTTCCAGGTAGGCGCCGACTATTCGGCGCTGGTGTCGAGGCTCTGGGAAGAGCGCCCGCCGAAGCTGTCGCGGGCCATGCTCGAAACGCTGGCGCTGATCTGCTATCGCCAGCCCATTGCCCGCTCGGATATCGAAGCCGTACGCGGGGTGTCGGTATCGTCGAACATCGTCAAGACGCTGCAGGAATTCGGCTGGATCAAGGTGGTGGGCTATCGCGACATGCCGGGCCGACCGGCGTTGTTCGGCACCACGCCGCAGTTCCTGGACGATTTCGGCGTGTCGCGTTTGGCCGATCTGCCCAGCCTGCCGGAAATTCAGGATCTCGATGCGCTCGATGCCGCGCTCGCGCGGCTGCAGGGAAACGAGAACACGTCGGACGAAGCCGGGGACGAGGAATCGTCAGTAGGCGAGGCGCAGGCCGTGGATGCGACCGCCACGCACGACGACGAAACCGAACCGGATACGGCGGCCGATGATGCAGGTCAAAACGACGAAACGCCGCCTTCGCCACACTAGGGCCCTCCGCTGGCGTTATTGGCTTGGAATCGCGCGCGGCGCGCCCATTGTCTCGACAGCAACAGCTCGATGTCGCCGTAGCGCGTGCAATCGCCACGGCGGACTGATTCAAGTACGGAAACACTCAGATCATGGCTGCATTGAACTCCGAACGCGTACTCAGCGTGCATCACTGGAACGATTCGCTGTTCAGTTTCACCACCACCCGCGATCGTGCCCTGCGTTTCGAGAACGGCCAGTTCGTGATGATCGGTCTGCAGCAGGAAAAGAAGCCGCTGCTGCGCGCCTACAGCATTGTCTCGCCCAACTACGAAGACCATCTCGAGTTCTTCAGCATCAAGGTGCCGGACGGCCCGCTCACCTCGCAGCTGCAGCACCTGAAAGAGGGCGACGAACTGCTGGTCAGCCGCAAGCCGACGGGCACGCTGCTGATCAGCGATCTGCATCCGGGTCGCAATCTCTATCTCATGTCCACCGGCACGGGCCTGGCGCCGTTTCTGTCGATCGTGCGCGATCCGGCCACCTACGAGCGCTTCGAACGCGTCATCGTGCTGCACGGTGTGCGCCACGAGAACGATCTGGCCTATCGCCAGCTGCTCTCCGAGACGTTGCCCAACGACGAGATGCTCGGCGAGATGATTGCCGCCCAGATGCTCTACTATCCGATCGTCAGCCGCGAGCCGTTCGTGCACCAGGGCCGTGTCACCACGCTGCTCGACAACGGCACGGTCAGCGCCGATCTCGGCCTCGAGCCGCTCGCCCCCGAACACGATCGCGTGATGATCTGCGGCAGCCCCGGCATGCTCGCCGACTCTGCCGCACTGCTCGACGCCCGCGGATTCGAAGTGTCCCCGCATATCGGCGCGCCGGGCGACTACGTCATCGAGCGCGCCTTCGTCGAAAAATAGCAGGCATCACGGCGTCGTGTTCTTCTGCAGATGAACGCGGGCGAACGAATTTGATGGAGCGGTGGCCGCAGTGTGCGTCGCCGAATCCATCTCGTTTGGTCAAACGTGCCACGGCGCGCCGTATTTGCATTGTCGCCGGCGTCTATCTGCGCGCACCTTCTGAATTCGTGCCAAGTTGCAGTCGTATCGGTCGCAGGCTGTGCCGATCAATCGCCTGGCAACCCGCCAGAACTGCCGATAGCCGGATTGCCGTCGGCGATTACGCCGCAGAGCTTGAACCGGCCGGTTAAACTAGTTCATTCGTTATCCGGCGCCTACAGGAAGCCTCATGTCCGAACGTCTACAGAAGCTGCTCGCGAGCGCCGGCTACGGGTCGCGTCGCCAGCTCGAACAGGTCATCGAGGCCGGGCGGATCCGCGTTAACAACAAGGTGGCCACGCTGGGCGACAAGGCCGACGCGCGCGACGAGATCCGCATGGACGGCAAACGCCTGAATCTCGACGAGCGCCTGAATACGCGCACCCGCGTGCTGGCCTACAAGAAGCACGTCGACCAGGTGGTCACCCGCAAGGACCCGGAAGGCCGACCCACCATCTTCAAGAGCCTGCCCAAGATCAAGGCGGGGCGCTGGCTCGCCATTGGCCGTCTCGACGTAAATACCTCCGGGCTGCTGCTGGTGACCACCGACGGCGAACTCAAGCGCCGGCTCGAACATCCCAGCTACGAGATCGTACGCACCTACGCCGTGCGCGTGCGCGGCCAGGTGGACGACGCCATGATCGAACGCCTGCTCGAAGGCGTGGAACTCGACGACGGTGTGGCCCGGTTCGACGCGATTCGCGTCGCCGACGATGCGCACAAGGCCAACCGCTGGTTCGAAGTCACCGTGCGCCAGGGACGCAATCGCGTGGTGCGCCGGCTCTGGGCCTCGCAGGGCGTGACCGTCTCCCGGCTCATGCGGGTTGGCTTCGGCCCGGTGGCACTGCCGGGCGGGGTCAAAGCCGGCGGCTGGCGCGAGCTGGATCGCAAGGAAGTACGCGAACTCGCCGGGCTCGTCGACCTGCAACGCTAGGTGGCGGAAAAACAGCCGACGGCGTCGGCGCTACGCGCATTCCATGACGGTCTGGCTGCGGCCTACGGCCCGCAGCATTGGTGGCCGGTACAGGATGCCGACAATCCCCGTTTCGAAATTCTCGTCGGTGCGGTGCTCACCCAGCATACGGCCTGGACGAACGTGGAAATCGCGATCGCCGAACTGCGCGATGCCGGGCCGCTGACCGCGGATGCGCTGCTGGCCCACGATGACCTGCCGGCGCTGATCCGCCGTGCCGGCCCGCACAACATCAAGGCCCGACGCCTGCGCTCGCTCTGTGAGTGGTTCGTGGCCCAGGGCGGGTTCGACGTGCTGCAAACGCGCGACAGCGCCACCCTGCGCCGTGAGCTGCTGGCGTTGCACGGCATCGGTCACGAGACCGCCGACGTGATCCTGCTCTATGCCTTCCAGCGGCCGGCGTTCGTGGCGGATGCCTACGCGTTTCGCATCATGGAGCGTTATGGCTGGACCAGCGGCGCGCGCAACTATGAGCGCCTGCGCCGTTCGATCGAAGCCGTCGGCCCCGATAACGATGCGGGATTTTACGACGAACTCCATGCCCTGATCGTTGCCCATGCGAAACAGCGCTGCCACAAGCGCAATCCGGACTGCGGGCACTGTGTGCTTCACGATCGTTGTGATCACGGGCAGGCCGCCGTTGCTGAATCGGAGCGCGCCGTATAGCCGGGCGGGTTGGCGTGGGTTGGCGTAGGTTGGCTTAGGCCGCAGGCCGTAAGCCAACAAGCAACCGACGCTCTCCCAGACGACACGAACGGCACAGGTCGCATCAGACGCACGGGCTGCGTTCTTTGTTGGATTACGCTGCGCTAATCCAACCTACGAAAATCGTGACGTTACCGAATTGCAGTCACCGCTCACGTCCGTGCGGCGACGGAAGCAAGTCGGCGTTATAACCGACTATGCCTTCGTACCGGGTCGCTAAGGTCGTGGCAATTGGCGGTAATCGCCAATAGATCAAGCCGCGATGGGCTGCCCGTCCGCGCCCAGGATCTGGCCGGTCGTGCCGCGTGCGGCGGCCGACAGCAGATGTACATAGGTGTCGGCGATGCTTTCCGGCAGCTGGGCCGATGGATCTTCGGTGGGAAATGCCTTGGCCCGCAGCGGTGTCTGTCGCGGGCCGGGGTCGATACCGTTGAAGCGCAGGCGATCGCTTTGTTCGTGCTCGACGGCAAACATCTTCACCAGCGAGCTCAGCCCGGCCTTGCTTACGCCGTAGGCACCCCAGAAGGCTTTCGGCTTGGCGGCCGCATCGTCGAGGGTGAAAACCACCGAGGCATCGTCCACGCTTTGCAGCAAGGGCAGGCAGATCTGGGTGAGGGTGAAGGCGGCAGTGAGGTTGATATGCATGATCCGCTGCCAGCCGTCGATCGGGTGGGTGGCCAGCGGCATGAGGCCGTCGAAGCGGGCGGCCAGATGCACGACGCCGTCGAGATGGCCGCAGTCGGCGGCGATGCCGTCCACCAGGCGCTGGTAGTCGTCTTCACCGGCGCGGGTCACGTCCAGAGGGAACAGGGCGGGCTCAGGGCTGCCGTCGGCGACGATGGCATCGAACACCGGCGTCAGCGTGCGCTCGCGACGGCCAAGCAGCACGCACTCGGCGCCGGCCGCCGCGATCGCGCGTGCCACGACGGCGCCCAGGCCGCCGCCCGCGCCGGTTATGAGAACCACGCGGTCGACGAGCGGTTTGGAATCGGTAGATACGGTCATGGGACGGGCTTTTTTCGGTTTCAGGTCGGGTGCGCGCCGGCGGTCGCCTGCGCATCCAGCTGTTCGAGCGCGGCGGCGAGGCCGGCGACGGTATCGATGACCACGTCGGCCTGCCAGCCGTGGATATCGTCGCCGGGCGGAATATAGCCGTAGGACACGCCGATGGTTGCCATGCCGGCGACGCGGCCGGCTTCGATATCGCGATCGGAATCGCCGATATAGACACAGCGGGCGGGGTCGACGCCGATGCGCTCGCAGGCCATATACATCGGCGCCGGGTCGGGTTTGGCCACGCCTGCGCTGTCGCCGCCGATCACGCAGCCCGGCGGCGGGTCGAAGTCCATATGATCCATCAGCGGCAGCGCGAGTGCTTCCATCTTGTTGGTGACCACGCCCCAGGCCAGGCCGCTGTCAGCGAGCTGGCGCACGAATTCACGCATGCCGTCGAAGGGCCGGGTATCGCGGGTCATGCGCTGGCGGTAGGTTTCGATGAACAGATCGTAGCTGGCACGATAATCGGCATCCTCGGGTGTGAGATCGAGCCCCTTGCCGAGCATGCCGCGCCCGCCGAAGGAACACATGGGCGCGAGTTCGGCGAGCGGCATGGCTTCGAGCCCACGTTCTACGCGCATGTCGTTGATCGCCCCGGCCAGATCGGGCGCGGTATCGAGCAGGGTGCCGTCGAGATCGAACAGCACCGCATCGAAGGCTTGTAACTTCATGTCCGGCTCGCGGCGGGTTTGCGGGCGTGCAGGAAGTAGTTCACGTCGGGCCGCTGGGTGAGCGAGGCGCGGCGGGTGAACGGGTTGTAGTGCATGCCCGCGATCTCGGCGACCTCGAGATGCGCGCGCCGACACCAGGCGCCCAGCTCCGAGGGACGAATGAGCTTGTTGTATTCGTGGGTGCCGCGCGGCAGCAGCCCGAGCACGTACTCCGCGCCACCAATCGCCAGCAGCCAGGCCTTGGCGCTGCGATTGATGGTGGAGAAGAACAGATTGCCGCCAGGAGCGGTGAGCATGGCGCAGTCGTCGACGACATAGGCCGGCGTATCGACGTGCTCCAGCATCTCGTAGCAAACCACGATATCGAAGGCGCCGGGCAGCTCGCGCATGAGGTCGCCACTGGAGACACAGCGGTAGTCGATATCGAGCCCGCTGTCCTCGGCATGGGCCTTGGCGGCTTCGATCAGCTCGGGCGCCAGGTCCAGCCCGGTCACCTGGGCGCCGCGTCGGGCCAGCGCTTCCGAGAGAATGCCGGCGCCGCAGCCGACGTCGAGCACGCGCTTGCCGGCGAGCGGCGCGCGGCGGTCGATGAAATCGGTACGCAGCGGGTTGATGTCGTGCAGCGGGCGCATTTCGCCCGCGGGGTCCCACCAGTGTTCGGCCATACGGCCGAATTTGGCCAGTTCGGCGTTCTGATCGCTTGTCATGAGGCGTCCTTTGCGTGGGCTGCGAGCTTGTGCTGCCAGTCGGCCGCGCGTGCGGCGATATCGGCTTCGTCCAGGGTGGTGAGCCGGCGATCGGCCAGCAGGCGTTGACCGGCCACCCAGGTATCGCTGACCTGTTCCCGGCAGACGTTGTAGACCAGGGCGGCGATCGGGTCGAACACCGGTTTGGTTTCGAGCGCGTCGAGATCGATGGCGCACAGGTCGGCCATCTTGCCGGGCTCGATCGATCCGGTGGTTTCGGCGATGCCCAGTGCGTCGGCGCCGCCGATGGTGGCCATCCGCAGCACGGTATCGGCACTGACCGCGGCGGCGTCGTCGGCGGCGATCTTGCCGATGAAGGCGGCGGTGCGCATTTCGCCGATCATGTCCAGATCGTTGTTGGAGGCGGCACCGTCCGTGCCCAGCGCGACGTTGATGCCGGCATCGATGAGCTTTTGTACCGGGCACAGGCCGCTGGCCAGCTTGAGGTTGGACTCGGGCGAATGCAGCACGTGGACGCCGTTACGCGCGCACAGCGCGATCTCTTCGTCGCTGATCTGGGTCATATGCACGGCGAGGAAGTTCGGCGTCAGCAGGCCCAGGTCGTGCAGGCGTGCAAGCGGGCGCTGGCCGTTCTTTTGCTCGGCATCGGTCACCTCGAAAGCCGTTTCGTGGACGTGCATATGCACGCGCAGATCCATTTCGTCGGCATAGGTGCGGATCTTTTTGAGCGGCGCATCGGAGACGGTATAGGGCGCGTGCGGGGCAAACACCGTGGAAATGCGATCGTGACCGCGCCAGGCGTCGTGCAGGGCCAGGCCTTTTTCCAGGTATTCGTCGGCGTTGGCCGCCCACACCGTGGGGAAGTCGATCACGATCATGCCGACCGTGGCCCGCATGCCGGCGGCTTCCACGCGTTCGGCGACCACGTCGGGGAAGAAATACATGTCGTTGAAGCAGGTGGTACCGCCGCGCAGCATCTCGGCCATGGCCAGATCGGTGCCGTCGGCGACGAACTCGGGCGACATGAATTCGCCTTCGGTCGGCCAGATGTAGTCGCTCAGCCACGGCATGAGCGGCACATCGTCGGCGATGCCGCGCATGAGGTTCATCGCCGCATGGGTATGGGTATTGATCAGTCCCGGTATCAGCAGATGCGTGTCCCGGTCGATGACCTCTTTCGCATTGAAACGCGCGCGGGCTTCGTCGCTGGGCAGAACCGCCTCGATCAGGCCGTGGTGAATGGCCACGGCATGGTTTTCGAGCAGCCGCGAATCGCCGCAGACAGGGGCGACCCAGCGGGCATGAACAAGGGTATCGATCTGGCGCATGGAAACAGGCGATCAGTGGGGAGCGCGAACGCCCGCCACTCTAGCGCAATCAAGCGCTTTTGGCACACGCGCTGTGCTAACATGACCGGCTTTACGCGACGGCGCTGAACCGCGTTGCACGACCGGCCATCGCCGCCGGCGAGTGCCGACTCCCAGCCCGTGGATACGCACCGAATGCGGCCTGCGTTGCAGGCGGCTAGAACGAATTAAAACTCTATGGCAGACGTCGCAAAAGAGATTCTTTCGATCAACCTCGAAGACGAGATGCGCCAGTCGTATCTCGACTATGCCATGAGCGTGATCGTCGGGCGTGCGTTGCCCGACGTGCGCGACGGCCTCAAGCCCGTGCACCGGCGCGTGCTCTACGCCATGCGCGAACTGGGCAACGACTGGAACAAGCCGTACAAGAAGTCGGCCCGTGTGGTCGGCGACGTCATCGGTAAGTACCACCCGCACGGCGATTCCGCGGTCTACGACACGATCGTACGCATGGCGCAGGATTTCTCCATGCGCTATGTGCTGGTCGACGGCCAGGGCAACTTCGGCTCCATCGACGGCGATGCGCCGGCGGCGATGCGTTATACCGAAGTACGCATGGCGCGTCTGGCGCACGAAATTCTGGCCGATATCGAAAAGGATACGGTCGATTTCATCCCCAACTACGACGAATCCGAGTCCGAGCCGGCGGTGCTGCCCACGCGCCTGCCCAACCTGCTGGTCAACGGCGGTACCGGTATCGCGGTGGGCATGGCCACCAACATCCCGCCGCATAACCTCACGGAAGTGGTGAATGCGGTGCTGGCGGTCATGGACGACCCGCAGATCAGCATTGCCGGTCTGATGGAACACGTGCCGGGTCCGGATTTCCCGACCGCGGCCATGATCAACGGCGCAGACGGCATTCGCGAGGCCTACGAAACCGGGCGCGGTCGCATCTACATGCGGGCCCGGGCGCACTTCGAGGATGTCGACGAGCGCGGCAAGCAGTCGATCGTGGTCACCGAGCTGCCGTATCAGGTCAACAAGGCCCGGCTGCTGGAAAAGATCGCCGAGCTGGTCAAGGACAAGCGCATCGAGGGCATCACCGAGCTGCGCGACGAGTCCGACAAGGACGGCATGCGCATGGTCGTGGAGCTGCGCCGCGGCGAAACGCCGGAGGTCGTGCTCAACAATCTGTATCGCCATTCGCAGATGCAGACGGTGTTCGGCATCAACATGGTCGCGCTCGACGACGGCCAGCCGCGCACGCTGAACTTGAAGCAGCTGCTGGAAGCCTTCATTCGTCACCGGCGCGAAGTCGTGACCCGGCGTACCCAGTACGAGCTGGCCAAGGCTCGTGCCCGGGCCCACGTGCTGGAAGGCCTCACGATTGCGCTGGCGAACATCGACGAAGTGATCGCCCTGATCAAGGCCTCGAGCGGTCCCGCGGAAGCGCGCGAAGCGCTGATCAACCGCGAATGGCCGCCGGGTCAGGTGGTGGACATGCTCGAGCGCGCGGGGGCGGAATCCTCGCGCCCGGCGGATCTGTCCAAGGCGTACGGGCTGCAGGACAACGGCAGCTATCGTCTGACCGAAACCCAGGCCCAGGCGATTCTGGACCTGCGTCTGCACCGGCTCACCGGCCTGGAGCAGAGCAAGATCATCGAAGAGTTCGAGCAGCTGCTCGAAAAGATCGCCGATTACATCGAGATTCTGTCCAACATGGCGCGGCTGTTCGAGGTCATCCGCGAGGAGCTGGAGGCGATCCGTCGCGACTACGGCGACGAACGCAAGACCGAGATTCTCGACAGCCATCTGGATCTGACCACCGCCGACCTGATCACCCCGGAAGACGTGGTGGTCACGCTCACCCACGAAGGCTATGTGAAGAGCCAGCCGCTGGATGCCTATCGCGCCCAGCGTCGCGGCGGGCGCGGCAAGTCGGCCACCCAGACCAAGGATGCCGACTTCATCGACAAGCTGTGGGTGGCGCATACCCACGACACGCTGCTGTGCTTCTCTTCGGCCGGCAAGGCGTACTGGCTCAAGGTGTACGAGCTGCCCAGCGCCGGCCGCGGCGCGCGCGGCAAGCCCATTGTGAACCTGCTGCCGCTGGAGGCCGACGAGCGCATCTCCCAGGTGCTGCCCATCAAGGACTTCAACACCAGCGAGAACGTGTTCTTTGCCACCCGCAACGGCACGGTCAAGAAGACCGCGCTGGAGCAGTTCTCCCGGCCGCGCTCCAACGGCATCATCGCCATCGATCTGCGGGATGACGACGCCCTGGTGGGCGTGGACCTGACCAGCGGCGACGACGAGCTGATGTTGTTCTCCTCCGGCGGCAAGGTCATTCGCTTTGCCGAACAGGATGTGCGCGAGATGGGCCGTACGGCCGCGGGCGTACGCGGTATCCGCCTGCCCGAGGACGAGGCCGGCGCGGCCGTGATCGCGCTTATCGTCATCCGCGACGGCGATATTCTCACCGTGACCGCGCAGGGCTACGGCAAGCGCACGCCGGTGGACGATTATCCGCTGCGCGGTCGAGGGGGCCAGGGCGTGCTCGCGCTCAAGCAATCCGACAAGAGCGGCGCCGTCGTAGGCGCGACCCAGGTGCTCGAAGACGATGAAATCATGCTGATATCCAATATGGGTACGCTGATTCGCACGGCCGTGGCCGAAATATCGGTGCTCGGCCGTAACACCCAGGGTGTACGCATCATCCGGGTGGCCGACGACCAGCATCTGGTCGGCGTCGACCGTATCGTCACCGACGACGAGGAAGACGACGGCGAGGCTGACGGCCAAGACACGGGCGCGGACAATGGCGCCGACGATTCCAGCGACGACCGCAGCGCGGATGACGCGCCGGCCGCCGACGACAACGATTCGGACCCTGCTGCGGACTGACCTTCGCGCAGCGTCGATTTTCAAAGGAGACTTTTATGGCACGCGTCTACAACTTCAGTGCAGGGCCGGCCACGCTGCCGGTCGAAGTGCTCGAGAAAGCCCAGGCCGATCTGCTGGATTGGCAGGGCACCGGCATGTCGGTGATGGAAATGAGCCATCGCGGCGATGCCTTCGTCTCCATTGCCGAAAAAGCCACCCAGGATCTGCGCAAGCTGCTGAACGTGCCCGAGGGCTACAGCGTGCTGTTTCTGCAGGGCGGGGCCGCGGGCCAGTTCGCGGGCGTGCCGTTGAACCTCATGGGTACGTCGCAAAAGGCCGACTACGTGGTGAACGGCAGCTGGGGCAAGAAAGCGGTCAAGGAAGCCGGCAAGTACGGTGACGCCCAGGTCGCGGCCAATTCGGCTGTCGACGGCAGCTTCACCGACGTGCCCGCCCGGGCCGACTGGCAGCTGCGCGACGACGCGGCCTATGTGCATTACACCCCCAACGAAACCATCGAGGGGATCGAGTACCCGGACGTGCCGGATACCGGCAATGTGCCGCTGGTGGGCGACTGGTCGTCGGCGTTTCTGTCCAAGCCGATCGACGTGTCCAAATACGGCGTGATCTATGCCGGCGCGCAGAAGAACGCCGGCCCGGCGGGTGTCACCATGGTTATCGTGCGCGACGACCTCATGGGCAACCCGCAGGCCGGTGTGCCCATGGTGCTGGACTACAAGCAGCAGGCCGATGCCGATTCCATGCTCAACACGCCGCCGTGTTTCGCCTGGTACATGGCGGGCCTGACCTTCGAATGGATTCTGGACAACGGCGGCCTCGAAGGCATGGCCGAGCGCAACCAGCGCAAGGCCGACAAGCTGTACGGCTTTATCGACGGCTCGGACTTCTACAGCAACCCGGTAGCGCCGCATGCGCGTTCGACCATGAACGTGCCGTTCCTGCTGGCCAACGACGATCTCAACAAGACGTTCCTGGCGCAGGCCGAGGAAGCCGGGCTGTCGACGCTCAAGGGCCATCGTTCGGTCGGCGGCATGCGTGCCTCGATCTACAACGCCATGCCGGAAGCCGGCGTCGACGCGCTGGTCGACTTCATGCGCGGTTTCGAAAAGGCCAACGGTTAAGACATAGCAATCCGCAGATTGCGCAGATCGCCCAGATTCGAAGACAGGCCATAACAGTTGTTCATGGCCCACTTTCAATCTGGGCGGTCTGCGAAATCTGCGTATAAGTTTTCAAAAGAATTCGCGGATAAAGGTTAGTTATGACGTTCAAGATCCAGACGCTGAACAATATCTCGGCCAAGGGGCTCGATCGCTTGCCGCGCGATCTCTACGAGATTGCCTCGGAGATGTCCAAGCCGGACGCCATCATCCTGCGCTCGCACAACATGCACGATATGACGATCGCCGATTCCGTGCGTGCGATCGGGCGTGCCGGCGCCGGCGTGAACAACATTCCGGTCGCCGACATGAGCAAGCGTGGCGTGCCGGTGTTCAACGCGCCCGGCGCGAACGCCAACGCCGTGAAGGAGCTGGTACTGGCCGGCATGCTGCTCGCCTCGCGTAACCTGATGAGCGCCTGGAAGTATGTCGAGGAACTCACCTCCACCGGCGAAGAGCTCAAGAAGGAAGTCGAAGCCGGCAAGAAGCGCTTCAAGGGCGTGGAACTGCCGGGCCGCACGCTCGGCGTGGCCGGCCTCGGCGCCATCGGCGTGAACGTGGCCAACGCCGCCCAGGCGCTGGGCATGAGCGTGCAGGGTTTCGACCCGGGCATCACCGTCAACAACGCCTGGCGTCTTACCTCCAACGTGTCCCAGGCCTTGTCCATCGACGAACTGCTGTCACGCTCCGACTATGTGTCGCTGCACGTGCCGCTGGTCGACGACACGCGCGGCCTGGTCGATGCCAAGCGCCTCAAGCTGATGCGCAAGGGCGCGGTGCTGCTCAACTTCTCGCGCGCCGAGATCGTCGATGAAGACGCCGTGCTCGCCGCGCTGGAAAACGGCCGCCTGAGCTACTACGTCTGCGATTTTCCGTCCGAGAAGCTGCGCGGACACGATCGCGTGATCACGCTGCCGCATCTGGGCGCCTCGACCGACGAAGCCGAAGACAACAGCGCGATGATGATCGCCGACCAGCTGCGCGACTATCTCGAAGTTGGCAACATCCGCAATTCGGTGAACTTCCCCGAGGCGATCATGCCGCCGACGGCCAACGCCCATCGTCTGGCCGTGGTCAACCATAACGTGCCGAACATGGTCGGCCAGATCTCCTCGACGCTGGCCCGCCACGGGCACAACATCGCCGATCTGCTCAACAAGTCGAAGGGCGAGATCGCCTACACGCTCGTGGATATCGACGCGCCGGTCGCCGATGAAGCCATCGAAGAGCTGCGCACCATCGAAGGCGTGCTGTGCGTGCGCTATCTGGGTGCCGTGGGTAGCGACGCGGCGTAAGCGATGAGTTCGTCGCAGGACAACTCGGACAACGAGGCGCTGGCCGGCGCACGCGAGCGTATCGATGCGCTGGATGCGCAAATCCAGGCGTTGATCGCCGAGCGTGCCGGCGTGGCGCTGGACGTTGCCCGCATCAAGGCCGAACGACAGCGCACGGACTTCTATCGGCCCGAGCGCGAAGCCGACGTGCTGCGCCGGGTGGCCGAGCGCAATGACGGCCCGCTCGACGACGCCACCATCATGCGCCTCATGCGCGAAGTGATGTCGGCCTGTCTGGCGCTGGAATCGCCTTTGAAGGTGGCCTATCTGGGCCCCGAGGGCACCTATACCCAGGCCGCGGTCTACAAGCACTTCGGTCATTCGGTGCGGGCGATGCCGCTGCCGGCCATCGACGAGATCTTTCGCGAGGTCGAGGCCGGCAACGCCAATTTCGGCGTCGTGCCGGTCGAGAACTCGACCGAAGGCGTGGTCAGCCACACCCTCGACGAGCTGGTGGGCAGCTCGCTGCAGATTTGCGGCGAGGTCGCGCTGGCCGTACATCATCATCTGCTGTCGAAGGCCGCGGATCTGACCGGGGTGAAGCGCGTGGTCGCCCATGCACAATCGCTGGCCCAGTGCCGCAAGTGGCTCGACCGGCAGCTGCCGGGCGTGGTGCGCGAAGCGGTATCGAGTAACGGCGAAGCGGCACGACGCGTGGCCGGCGAAAGCCAGGCCGCTGCCATCGCCGGCCGCGCCGCGTCCGAGTTCTACGAGCTGCCGATGCTGGCCTCGAACATCGAGGACGAGCCGAACAACACCACCCGTTTTCTCGTACTTGGCAAACAGCAGGTGCCGGCCACCGGTAACGACATGACCTCGATCCTGGTGGCCATCCGCAACCAGCCGGGCATGCTCCACCGCCTGCTCACGCCGGGCGCGGAGGCGGGCGTCGACCTCACCCGTATCGAATCGCGGCCGTCGCGGCGCCAGGCATGGGACTATAATTTCTTCATCGATCTGGAAGGCCATATCGACGAGCCGCGGGTACGTCAGGTGCTCGAGGCGATCGAGTCCCAGGCCGCGATGCTCAAGGTGCTGGGCGCCTATCCGCGGGCGGTCGACGTTTCGTCGACCTGATGTCGAGAATTAAATTCAAGCGTTAACCGATTGAAATAACATGGGTAAAAGCCTTAACGAACAGGCGCATGCCGGTATTCACGGCCTGCATGCCTATGTGCCCGGCAAACCGATCGATGATCTCAAGCGCGAGCTTGGGCTGACCTCGATTATCAAGCTGGCCTCCAACGAGAATCCGTTCGGCGTGGCGCCGGCGGTGACGCGGGCGTTCGCCCAGTTTCTGGAAAAAGGTGCATCGGATCTGCATCGCTACCCGGACGGGGGCGGCTATGCGCTCAAGCAGGACATCGCCGCCCGCCATGCGATCGAGCCGGAACGGGTCACGCTCGGCAACGGGTCCAACGACGTGCTGGAGCTCACGGCGCGGGTTTTTCTGGGCCCCGGCAAGAACGCGGTGTTTTCGCAGTACGCGTTCGCCGTCTACCCGATCGTCGCCCAGGCCGTGAACGCCGAGGTGCGCGAGGTGCCGGCGCTCGGGCCCGAGGCCGATATGCCCTATGGCCACGATCTCGACGCGTTTCTCGACCATATCGACGAAAACACCGGCGTCGTGTTCATTGCCAGCCCCAACAACCCTACCGGTACCTGGCTCGCACCGGACGCGATCGAAGCGTTCCTGCAGGCGGTACCGCCCGGTGTGGTCGTGGTGCTCGACGAGGCCTATCTGGAATACCAGGCGGACAGCGAACGCCCCGATAGCCGTCAATGGCTGGAACGTTTCGAAAATCTTGTTGTTACGCGCACATTCTCGAAAATTTATGGGATGGCGGGGCTGCGCGTTGGCTATGCCCTGACCTCGGCCGCGGTCGCCGACTGGATCAACCGCATTCGCCAGCCGTTCAACGTCAACACGGTCGCGCTCCACTGTGCCCAGGCGGCCTTGGCGGACGAGGACTTCGTGGCTTATTCGATCCAGACCAACGCCGTGCAGCGCGCCTCGCTGGCCGACGAACTGGCGGCCCGGGGGCTGCGCTGCGTGCCGTCGCAGGCGAATTTCATCACCTTTGACTGCGGGCAGCCGTCGACGCCCGTGTATCGCGCGATGCTGCACGAAGGCGTGATCGTGCGACCGCTGGAAAGTTATGCAATGCCTGAGCATCTGCGCGTAACTGTCGGCAGCCAAAAAGAGAACCAGGTTTTTCTCGCGGCACTTGATAGCGTGCTCGAGCGCGCATGAGCCCGGATCGGACAAGCCTGGATGAAGAACGAATCTGCGTAATCGGACTGGGTCTGATCGGCGGCTCGATCGTGCGCGCGCTTCAGGCCAAAGGTTTGGGCGATCGTATCGATGCGGTCGTGGCGGATGCCGACGAGGCGCGCCGGGCCCGGGAGCTCGGCTTGGCCGATGAGGCATCGACCGATATCGCGATGACCGTGGCCAAGGCGACGCTCGTGGTCGTGGCCGTGCCCGTTGGCGCCATGGCCGGCGTGTTCGCGCGTCTGGCCACGGCGCTACCCGCGAATGCCGTGGTCACCGATACCGGCAGTACCAAGCTGAGCGTGATTCGCGAGGCACAGGCCGGTTTGGGTGAGAGCTTCGCCCGGTTCGTGCCGGGGCATCCCATCGCGGGCACCGAGCGTAGCGGCCTCGATGCGGGCTTCGCCGAGTTGTTCGAGCAGCGCCGCGTGATTCTCACGCCGACGCTGGCGACCGAGCCGCAGGCGCTGGCCCGGGTTGAAGCACTGTGGCGGGCCGTGGGGGCACAGATCAGCGAAATGGACGGCGCGCACCACGATGAGGTGCTGGCCGCGACCAGTCATCTGCCGCATCTGCTGGCCTATACCCTGGTCGATACGCTGGCGCGGATGGCCGAACGTACCGAGATATTCGCGTACGCAGCCGGCGGTTTTGCCGACTTCACCCGGATCGCATCGAGCAGCCCATCCCTGTGGGCGGATATCGTCACCGCCAATCACGATGCGGTACTGCCGGTACTCGATCGCTATATCGGCGATCTGGCGGCGGTGCGCGCGGCGATTGCCGACGACGACCGCGACACGTTGGCGGCTACTTTCCTGCGCGCGAAGACCGCGCGCGATGGTTTTGCCATGAGGCGTTCCTGACATGCGTCGTTTTCATTTGCAGCCGGGCGGCGCCCTGCGTGGCGAGCTGCGCGTGCCGGGCGATAAGTCCATTTCGCACCGGGCGGTCATGCTCTCGGCCATTGCCGACGGGCGCTCGCGTATTACCGGCTTTCTGGAAAGTGCGGACTGTCTGGCGACCCTGCATGCCTTCCAGGCGATGGGCGTCATGTTCGAGCGTGACGGCGATGCGCTGATCGTCGACGGCCTGGGTCGCGACGGCCTGCAGGGGCCGCGGGCGCCGCTCGACCTGGGCAACTCGGGCACGTCCATGCGTTTGATGTCCGGCCTGATGGCCGGTCAGCGTTTCGATAGCCGTCTGGTCGGCGACGCGAGTCTTTCACGCCGGCCCATGGCGCGTGTGATCGAGCCGTTGACCCTGATGGGCGCGCGTATCGATGGCCAGGAAGGCGGGCGCGCGCCGCTCGAAATACACGGCGGGCAGGTGCTTAACGGCATCGACTACACGCCGCCGGTCGCCAGCGCCCAGATCAAGTCCTGTGTACTGCTGGCCGGGCTGTATGCCCAGGGCACCACGCGGGTCACCGAGCCGGGTATTAGCCGCGACCATACCGAGCGCATGCTCTCCGCCTTTGGCGTGCGTATCGAACGCCAGGCGCACACGCTGTCCATTGCCGGCGGCCAGGCGCTGCAGGCAGGCGATGTGGCGGTGCCGGCCGATCTGTCCTCGGCCGCGTTCTTCATGGTCGGCGCCAGTATTGCCGAATCCAGCGCGATCATGATGCCCGGCGTGGGCATCAACCCGACCCGACGCGGGGTGATCGATATTCTCAGCCGCATGGGCGCGGACATACGCCTGCACGACGAGCGTATCCAGGCCGGCGAGCCCGTGGCCGATATCGAAGTACGCAGTGCGTCGCTCAAGGGTATCGATATCGGCGGTGACGAAGTGGAGCTGGCCATCGACGAGTTCCCGGCGATATTCATTGCCGCCGCCTGTGCCGAGGGAACGACCCGTTTGACCGGCGCCGCGGAGCTGCGGGTCAAGGAGTCGGATCGGATCGCGGTAATGGCCGACGGCCTGAGCCAGCTGGGCGTCGAGGTAAGCGTGGCCGACGACGGCCTTACCATCGTTGGCCGAGGCGCGGGCACCGTATTCGGCGGCGGTCGTATCGCCAGCCACGACGACCATCGCATTGCCATGGCGTTTGCCATGGCCGCTCTGCGCGCGCATGCGCCTATCGAAATAGACGACTGTGATTTCGTGGATACCTCGTTCCCGGGGTTTCTGGCGCTGGCCGCCGGGGCCGGGCTGCAGATCGAGGCCAGCGAGGTATCGTCATGAACCATGCGCCGGTGATGACGCTGGACGGGCCGGGCGGTGCCGGCAAGGGCACGCTGGCCTCGGCGCTGGCGCGCGAGCTCGGCTGGTGGCTGCTCGACAGCGGTGCGCTGTATCGGCTGGTTGGCCTGGTCGCGCTGCGCGACGGGCTCGACGCCGGGCAGCCAGTCGACTGTGCCACGGCCGTGGCCGCGGCGCGCTCGCTGGACATGGTCTTCGAGCCGGATCGGCGCGCCGGCCAGCGCGTGCTGCTGGCCGGTGAAGACGTCACCGACATCATTCGTACCGACGCGGTGTCGGATGCCGCCTCGAAATGGGCCGTGCAGCCGGACATCCGGGCCGCGCTGCTGGCGCGACAGCGGGATTTCGCCGGCATGCCCGGGCTCATCGCGGACGGCCGTGATATGGGCACGGTGATCTTCCCCGAAGCCGATCTGAAGCTCTATATCACCGCCTCGGCCGAAGAGCGCGCCAGTCGCCGTTTCGCGCAGTTGTCGGGCGCTGACGTTGATGCTAATCTTGACCGGATATATCGAGAGATATTGGAGCGGGACGCGCGCGATGCTTCGCGTGAGGTCGCGCCCCTGAAGCCGGCGGCCGATGCCCATGTCATCGACACGACCGGCGAAAGCGTGGCGACGTCACTGGAAAAAGTGCGTTGCCTTGTACGCGAAAAAGGCTGGATTTAAGCTGAATCTGGCTGTTTTGACTGGACCGGTCACGGCGCAATGTCGTTGATCGGATTGTTTTATCAACCACGGATGGCGCTCGCTTTTCTCAAGCGCCGTAGGATCTTTTCCCCTCATGTCTGAAAGTTTCGCCGAACTATTCGAGCAAAGTCTGCAGGGTCGCACCATGCAGCCCGGTTCCCTCATCAACGCCGAGGTGCTGGAAATCAAGAACGACGTGATCATCGTCGATGCCGGCCTCAAGTCGGAAGGCGTGATCCCGATCGACGAGTTCTACGACGATAACGGCGAAATCTCCGTTGCGGAAGGGGACAAGGTCGAAGTCGCACTGGAAGCCGTGGAAGACGGCTTCGGCGCCACGCGCCTGTCGAAGGAAAAAGCCCAGCGCATCCGGACCTGGGACTTCCTTACCGACGCCTACGAAAACAGCGAGTCCGTGGTCGGCCACATCAGTGGCAAGGTCAAGGGCGGTTACACCGTCGATGTCGGCAACATCCGTGCGTTCCTGCCGGGTTCGCTGGTCGACGTGCGTCCGGTTCGCGATACCACCTATCTCGAAGGCAAGCCGCTCGAGTTCCGCGTCATCAAGCTCGACCGCCTGCGCAACAACGTGGTCGTGTCGCGTCGCGACGTGCTCAAGGAAGAGTACAGCGAAGAGCGCAAGCAGCTGCTGGACACGCTCCAGGAAGGCATCGTGCTCAAGGGCATCGTCAAGAACCTGGTCGACTACGGCGCGTTCGTGGACCTGGGCGGTATCGACGGCCTGCTGCATATCACCGACATGTCGTGGAAGCGCATCAAGGATCCGACCGACGTCGTCAACGTGGGCGAGGAAGTCGAGGTCAAGGTGCTCAAGTTCGACCGTGAGCGCACCCGTGTATCGCTGGGCCTGAAGCAGCTCGGCGACGATCCGTGGGTCGATATCGCGCGTCGCTACCCGGAAAGCACCCGCCTGTTCGGTAACGTCACCAACATCACCGACTACGGTGCCTTCGTCGAGATCGAAGAGGGCGTCGAGGGCCTGGTGCACGTGTCCGAAATGGACTGGACCAACAAGAACGTCAATCCGGGCCAGATTGTCGACGTCGGCGACGAGGTCGAAGTCATGGTGCTGGAGATCGACGAAGAGCGTCGTCGTATCTCGCTGGGCATGAAGCAGTGCAAGTCCAACCCCTGGGAAGACTTTGCCGCCAACCATCAGCGCAACGACACCGTGCGCGGCCAGATCAAGTCGATCACCGACTTCGGTATCTTCGTGGGTCTGCCGGGCAACATCGACGGCCTGGTGCATCTGTCGGACCTGTCGTGGAACGACGCCGGCGAAGAAGTGGTGCGCGAATACTCGAAGGGCGACGAGGTCGAGGCCGTGGTGCTTTCGATCGACGCCGACCGCGAGCGCATCTCGCTGGGCATCAAGCAGCTGGCGCAGGATCCGATCGGCTCCTTCGTCGCGGACAATCCGAAGGGCAGCGTCGTTTCCGGCAAGATCGACACCGTCGATGCTCGCGGTGCGACCGTGGACCTGGGCAACGATGTCGTCGGTTACATCCGGGCGTCCGACATCTCCCGCGATCGCGTGGAAGATGCGCGTAGCGCGCTGTCGGAAGGCCAGGAAGTCGAGGCCCGCTTCGTCGGCGTCGACCGCCGTAACCGCACCATCAGCCTGTCGATTCGGGCCAAGGACGAAAAGGACGAGCAGCAGGCCATGCGCGACTACGCGGATACCGATGCTTCGACCGGCACCACCAGCCTTGGCGAGCTGCTCAAGGAGCAGATCGACGCCAGCGACCGCAACAACTAAAAATATCGCGGTCGAAAATAACGCGGGGCGCTTGCACGCGCCCCGCGTTTTAACTACCTTCTCATCAGGGGCGTGCCAAGGGGCATGATTCGGGGGCGGCGTTTCCAGGGAGAGGACGCTGGATGACTAAATCGGAGCTGATCGAACGGCTGGTCCAGCGTCAGGCGCATATGTCGCACCGTGACGTTGAACTGGCGGTAAAACTTCTACTCGACGACGTGATCGCCGAGCTGGCGGAAGGCGGCCGCGTGGAGATTCGTGGATTTGGCAGTTTTTCGGTTCACCATCGCCCAGCGCGGCGTGGTCGCAACCCGAAAACCGGCGAATCCGTCGACATTCCGCGCAAGTACGTGCCGCATTTCAAGCCCGGCAAGGAATTGCGCGAACGGGTCAACACAAACCATTCATAGCTGGCTATAACCGCCTGTGTCGAAGGGCGGCGTCGCCCGCACAAGTAACGGGAATTAAATGCTACGCCTGATTCGTAATCTGATCGTGGTCGTGGGGCTCGTCTTGGGCGTGGCGTTCGGGTTCTTCAACTACGATCTGGTTTCGATCGACCTGCTGTGGACCACGACCGAAGCACCGCTGGTGGTTCTGCTCGTCGTGGCATTCGTTCTGGGCCTCGCCATCGCTGCCATCGTCTGTGTTGGCAAGATCACTCGGCTACGTGCTCAGCTCACGAGCGCACGGCGTCGCCTCAAGGACGCCCAGACCGAGATATCAAATCTGCGGAGCATGCCCATTCACGATGCTTGATGGCATCTGGTGGGTTCTATTGGCCCTGCTGCCGCTGGCAGCGGCGTCCGGCTGGTATGTGCGGGGGCGCGCTGACGGCCGCGAGGAATCCACGCCACCGGTCAACGCCGACTACCTGCGCGGTATCAGCCAGCTCGTCAACGAAGACGCAGATCAGGCGATCGCCACCTTCGTGCGCGTACTCGAGGTCGATAACGACACCGCCGAGACGCATCTGGCCCTGGGTAATCTTTTTCGTCGCCAGGGCGAAGTGGACCGCGCTCTGCGCATGCACCAGAACCTGGTCGCCCGGCCCAACCTGAAGGCCATCCATCGTAACCAGGCCCGCTACGAGCTGGCCCAGGATTACCTGCGCGCCGGCGTGCTGGATCGTGCCGAAGGCCTGTTTCGCGAGCTGGCCGATCAGAATCTGTTCCTCGAACGCTCACTCTCGGGCCTGATCGCGATCTATGAACAGGAGCGCGACTGGGATCAATCCATCAGCACGACGCGGCGGCTGGAGACGGTACGCGGCACGTCGCTACGCCCGGTCATCGCCCAGTACTTCTGCGAGCTGGCGGAGCAGGCACGCAACGCCGGCCAGCGCGACGAAGCGCGCAACCATCTCAAGTCCGCGCGGCAATCCTTTCGCGACTGTGCGCGTGCGAGCCTGATCGGCGGGCTCATGGCAGAACAGGCCGAGGATTTTCGCGGCGCCATCCGCATCTATCGGCAGGTGATGCGCCAGGACGTCGACTTCATCAGTGAAATCATCGAACCGATGCGGCGTTGTTTCGACGCGCTCGACGATCCATCCGGCTATGCCCAGTTCCTGCGCGAGCTGATGCCGCTCTACGACGGCGCGCACCCGCATGTGGCCTATGCGCGCTTTCTGCATCGACAACAGAAAACGGACGAGGCGATCGCGCATATCTCGCAGTATCTGCAGACCGAGCCCAACTGGATCGGTTTCTACCATCTGCTTGACCTGACCTGGTCGCAGACGCGCAGCACCCTCACCGGGCCGCTGGATAGCCTGCGCCAGTCGCTTGGCCAGATCATCGAGCGCCAGCCCACCTATCACTGCGGCCAGTGCGGCTTTTCCGGGCGCTATCTGCATTGGCAGTGCCCGAGCTGTCGACAGTGGAATACGATCGTGCCGACCCGCGACGTCCGCCCGGTGGAGTCCGGGCCGGGCCGATCCGCACGCTAGCCGGCCACTACGACGATACGGCGCTCTGCGGGCGGGTGTCGAACCGCGGGGCCCGGCAAGGGCTGCTGTCCAACGAGGGCTCAGTAGCGGGCGTCTGCGGCCACCTGCTCGCGGCATTCGCGTTCCGACCAGGCGCGATGACAGGACTTCACCATTTGGTCCAGCAGCGCCCGCAGGCGTGCCTTGTCGAAGGCGTTCAGCTCGGTTGTTTGAAGCGCGGTGCGCAGCTGGTTGATGGCGGGGCCATAGGCGCCGCGCAGCTCGTAGTATTTGGCCTGGCGATAGTAGGCCTCGCCGAGATTGCCCTGGTCGCCGGCCACGCGCGCGAGCATCTGCTGTGCGTCGGCGGATTGCTCGAGCAGGGCGCGGTCCTGCAGTAGAAACGACCGTACGGCCTGCGCATCGCCCGTATCCATCAGGAACTCGGCATAGTCGAGCTTGACCGCGGCACTGTCGGGAAAGGCGGTCCGGGCCTGTTCGAGCAGCTCGCGTGCCTGTTGGGTCTGTCCGGACTGGCGACGGGCCTGTGCCAGGGCCAGGGTATAGGCGGCATGCGACGGCCCCTGGGTGGCCAGCGGCTCGAGCAGGGCAATGGCGTCATCGCTGCGGCCGAGCTGCAGGAGGGTGAGCGCATAGCCGTAGTCCAGGGCCGGCTTGGCGCCTTCGTCGCGGCGGCGCTGCTCGTAATAGCGCAGCAGCTCGCCGTACTGTTTGCTCACGAGCACGCGCGCGCGTTCCTTCATGAGCGCGTAGGTATCGCTTTCCTGCACCCGGGTATTGGCATAGTCGCGCGCGCGGACTTCGGCTTCGGCCATGCGCGTGTTGCTCACCGGATGCGAAAGCAGGATATCGGGTAGCTGGTTGCCGTACAGGCGCGAGCGCCGCTGCATTTTTTCGAAGAAGCTTGCCATGGCGTCCGGGTCGAAACCCGATTCGGCCATGGTCCGTATGCCGATACGGTCGGCCTCGAACTCGTGGGCGCGGGTGAAGTTGGTCTGCTGCTGGTTGAGATTGGACACGCCGGCGGTCACAGCCGCGGTGAGGGCGTCCGGATCGCCGCCGCCGGCGATCGCTGCGACCAGAATGGCGGCCGCCGTCGCCCAGCCCATGCCGGAGGTCGCTTCGATCTGGCGGGCGATATGACGCTGGGTGACATGGGCCATTTCGTGGCCCATCACGCCGGCCAGCTCGCTTTCGTTGTCGGTTTCGGTAATCAGACCGGCGTTGATCCCGATATAGCCGCCCGGCAGCGCGAAGGCGTTGATTTGACCGCTATTGATCGGGTAGAACCGAAACGCGCTGGCATCGGCGTCGGTATGCTTGGCCAGGCGCGTTCCCACACGGGTGAGGTATTCGCGCAGCTGAACGTCCTCGATGATCAGGTGGCGCGCCAGCAGCTGAGCCACGACCTGCAGCCCGACCTTCTGCTCTTCGGCTGGCGACATGTAGTTGTCTGCCGGCTGTCCGATGCTGGGCAGCTGATAATCGCGCGCGCTCACGAGCGTGCTGACAGTCAACAGACAGGCCATCAGCAGGACCGAAAAACGGGTCGAGCGGTGCGAACCAAAAATCACGAGTGGGCCATGTTGGCAGCGGTGGGGCGCATGAACTTCAGACCCCAGATTAGCGTGTTTCGTTCATTCGATTAAACTGGCGCGATCAGAGAACTTCTGATTGAGCCATATACGTTTGTGCCCATGTTTTGCAGACAAGCGCATGTCCATAACGTAAGTCGGCTTGGTGCCACCGGCAGTGCCACGTCTTGGCAGGGATGGGGCCGGCCCTGGCATGCCTGCGACTAGACATACGACGCCTTTTCGAGGGGCCGCGCGATTGCTGTCATACAGCAGCGGTTCACGCATGTTATTAATCCGGCATGAAAATAAAAGTTGTTTCGGGTTTATGACGTGCATGTGCGAACGCATGAGCGCCGCGACCAGCGCCCGCGCAGCCATCGAAAGAAGCGCCGCACAGGTGCCGGCATCTACTTTTCAATGACGTTGAAAAAAACAGACCGAGTCGCCCGCTTTAGGGCCGGACTAATATTCAGCATGCGGGTTTGCAAACCACGCGCCAGCACACAGGAGCCGACGTGCCGAAGCTATTGTTTTCTCCATTCGTCTTGACGCAAGGCGCGATGCCAGTCGGCGCGCGGGTGCAGCGATGAACGTCGTGCGCGAATGGTTCAGCCGCCACTTCTCGGATCCGCAGGTGGTTGCACTCGCGTTGATTCTTGTCAGTGCGCTGGTGTTGGTGATGGTTTTCGGCACGCTGCTCACGCCGGTACTGGCTGCCGTCGTAGTGGCCTATCTGCTGGATTCACCGGTGCTCTGGCTCGAGCGCGTCAACGTGCCCCGCTGGCTGGGCGCGGCCCTGTTGTCCACCGCGTTGTTGATCGGCGTGGTATGGGTGAGTTTCGCGCTGCTGCCGCTACTGACCCGCCAGGCCGGCCAGGTGCTCACCGAGGTGCCCAGTCTGATCAGCCGGGCGCAGGAATGGATTGCCGCTTTACCCGAGCGTTACCCGGCGCTGATCACCGATGACCAGATCAACGCCATGATCAACAGCATGACGTTCGATGTGGGCTCGCTACGCCAGACCGTGGTCAGCCGCTCGCTGGTGGTCGGCATGAGCCTGCTGTATCTGTCGGTCTACCTGTTGCTGGTGCCGCTCATGGTCTTCTTCATGCTGCGCGACAAGGCACTGATTCTGCGCTGGTTCGCTAATTTCGGCCCGCGCAACGGACGCCTGGTGCGCAACGTTTGGGCCGACGTGAACGCCCAGCTGGGCAACTACGTGCGTGGCAAGGCGCTGGAAATCGTCATCGTCTGGATTGCCGCCTATATCGTGTTCTCGCTGCTCGGGCTCAAGTACGCGATGCTGCTCTCGGCGCTGGTCGGCTTCTCGGTCCTGGTGCCCTATATCGGCGCGTTCGGCATGACCGTGCCGGTAATGCTGGTGGCCTATGCGCAGTGGGGCTTCGAGGCACAGACGGTATACGTGCTGATCGCCTACGCCATATTGCAGATGGTCGACGGCAATCTGCTGGTGCCCGTGCTCTTCTCGGAAGCGGTCGATCTACATCCGGTGGCCATCATCACCGCGGTGCTCTTCTTCGGCGGTATATGGGGCTTCTGGGGCGTGTTCTTCGCGATCCCGCTGGCGACGGTGGTCCATGCCGTCATCAAGGCCTGGCCGCGCAGAGAGGCCGTGCTGCCAGAGCTCGATAACGAGCGCGACGCGCAGGAGGCCCCGTAACCGTCGCCGCTCTCGCGCGGCGCCTCGCACCCGGCGGGGCAGCGCCGGCCGGATGGGTTAGCGCAGCGTAAGCCAACAAGGGAACGCAGTCCCGATACCCCCATTTGGCGATCGCGGCTCGAACGGCCTCACAACCCCGTTCCGTGTTGGTTTACGGCCTGCGGCCTAAACCAACCTACGCGGCAAGGTGCCGGGTTCGGTGTGTGTTAACGCCGCATCGATTCCAGTCTGCGATCGAACGCCAATAGCGCGAATGAAGACCGCGAAGGCCGGGCAGGGCGGAGGTTGGATTAGCGCAGCGTAATCCAACAAAGAACGCAGCCCAGATATTCCCATTCGGCGATCGCGGCTCGAACGGCCTCACAACCTCGTTCCGTCTTGGTTTACGGCCTGCGGCCTAAACCGACCTACGCGGCAACGTGCCGGTTTCGGTGTGCGTTAACGCCGCATCGATTGGAGTCTGCAACCGAACGCCAATAGCGCGAATGATGACCCCGAAGGCCGGGCAGGGCGTAGGTTGGATTAGCGCAGCGTAATCCAACATAAGAACGCAGCCCCCGATCCCAATCCCGCGATCCCGGCTCGAATCGCGCGGAGGATCAGTTTCCCTGCGGGCTTACCGCCTGTCGACAAGGGCCTGGCCGGCGCAGAGGCCGGCCAGGGGGAGGGGCAGTGCTCAGGCCGCGGCGGCCGGTTCCAGCAGTTCGATCCAGTGACGCACCGGCACGCCGGCGGCGGATTCCAGATGCAGCTGGCAGCCGATATTGGCGGTCACGATGACGTCCGGCTCGCCGGCCTGCAGCGACGCGAGCTTGTTCGAACGCAGCTCGTTGGCCATGGTCGGCTGCAGGATGGAATAGGTCCCGGCCGAGCCGCAGCACAGGTGCGGATCGCGGACGTGGGTCAGTTGATAGCCCGCCTGGGTAAGAATTTCGGCGACGTTGTCGTGCAGCTGCGGTGCATTCTGCAGCGTACACGGCGGGTGGTAAGCCACCTGTCGGCCGTGGCCGAGGTCGCCAAGCTGGCTGAGGTCTTCTTCGGCAAGCACGTCGCTCAAATCGCGCGCCAGCGCCGATACGCGCGCGGCTTTTTCGGCGTATTCCGGGTCGTTGCGCAGCATATGCCCGTACTCGACCACCGAGGCACCACAGCCGCTGGCGGTGAGCACGATCGCCTCGGCGCCGTCCTCGATATACGGCCACCAGGCGTCGATGTTACGGCGTGCGAAGTCGTTGGCCTCTTCGCGATGGGACAGATGCTGGGAAAGCGCGCCACAGCAGCCGCTGGCCTTGGGTGCAACCAGGCGCACGCCAAGCTGCGAGAAGATGCGCGCCGCATGAGCATTGGTATTGGGCGCGGCGACCGGCTGCACGCAGCCGTCGAGCACGAGCATGGTGCGTTGTGCATTCTCGGCCTTGGGCCATGCCAGGGCCTTACGTCGCGGCGGCATCTTCTGCTTGAGCGGCGCGAGCGGGCCCACCAGCAGCGGCTTGAACAGATGGCCGAGGGCGAAAAAGAAGGCGAAGCGGTTGCGATAGGCCACGATATGGCGCAACAGCCAGCGCAGCACGCGTTCGTGGCGCGGGCGCTCGACCTGCTGCTCGACCAGTTCGCGGCCGATATCGGCGAGCTTGGCGTATTCCACGCCCGACGGACAGGTCGTTTCGCAGGCGCGACAGGTCAGGCAGCGGTCGAGATGCGTCTGCGTCTTCTGCGTCGGTTTCTCGCCTTCGAGTACCTGCTTGATCAGATAGATACGCCCGCGCGGGCTATCGCGTTCGTCGCCCAGCAACTGATAGGTGGGGCAGGTCGCGGTACAGAAACCGCAGTGCGTACAGGCACGCAGAATACGATCAGCTTCTTGGCCGTCCGGGGTATCACGCAATTGCGGGATGATGGAAGTCTGCATGGTAAAGGCTCGTCTAAAGCTCGGGGTAGATACGGCCCGGATTCAGGATGCCGGCCGGATCCATGGATTTTTTCAGGCGCTGTTGCAGGGCCAGGATCGATTCGCCGATCGGATGAAAGCGCGGTTGCGCATCGCCGCGATAGACCGTGGCATGGCCGCCGGCCTCCTTGACGACACGACGCAGGGCAACGGCCTCCATATCGGTTTGCACCCAGCGCTGGGCGCCGCCCCAGTCGATCACGCAATCGCCGTCGATATCGAGCATGGCGGCGGCCGGGGGCAGGGAAACACGCCACAGCGGGCGATCGTCGCTCGCAAAGAAGGGACGCTCGTGCTCACGTACCGCGCGCCAGAAGGTGGTGTCGTCGTCGAGCGTTTCGCCGCCGAGCTTCTCGCAGGCGGAGTCCACCGACGATGTCGCCCCGGCCAGTCGAAGATACGTCTTGCCGTCTTCCCAGTAGGCCGCGGTGATGGGCCAGGGTTTGCGCTGCCAGTCGCTGATCTGCTGGAGCGCCTGGGCAGCGCTGTGTTCGAACACCCGTGTAATCTGGGTACGCGCGACGGGCAGCACCTTCAGGCTCACGTCGAGCAACACGCCCAGGGTGCCGTAGGCGCCGGCCATCAGCCGCGACAGGTCGTACCCGGCCACGTTCTTCATCACCTCGCCGCCGAAGCGCAGTATCTGGCCCTGGCCGTTGATGATCCGACAGCCCAGCACGAAGTCGCGGGCCGCGCCGGCGAAGGGCCGCGCCGGGCCGGACAGGCCGGTGGCGATGGTCCCGCCCAGGGTGGCGTTGGCGCCGAAATGCGGTGGCTCGAAGGCCAGCATCTGGTGCGCGTCGGCCAATACGTTTTCTAGCTCGGCCAGCGGCGTGCCCGCGCGCGCGGTCATCACCAGTTCGCCGGGCTCGTAGTTCACCACGCCGGCATGGCCGGTCACATCGAGGGTTTCGCCATCGACGGCTTCGCCGAGGAAATCCTTGCTGCCGCTGCCGCGCAGATGCAACGGCGTGGCGTGGGCGAACGCCTCGGTCACGCGCTCGCTGAGTTGTTGGCTCTGATCGGCAGAGGTCGTCACAGTCGCTCCAGTTCTGGGAAGGGCAGTTCACCGTTATGTACGTGCATGGCGCCGAATTCGGCACAGCGGTGCAGCGTGGGCACGGCCTTGCCGGGGTTGAGCAGACCCTTGCTATCGAACGCCTGCTTGACGGCATGGAACTGGGTCAGTTCGTCCGGCGGGAACTGCACGCACATCTGGTCGATCTTTTCTACGCCCACGCCGTGTTCGCCGGTAATCGTGCCGCCGTGTTCCAGGCACAGTTCGCAGATCGCGCCGCCGAATTCCTCGGTGCGCTCCAGTTCGCCCTCGATGTTCGCATCGTAGAGAATCAGCGGGTGCAGGTTGCCGTCGCCGGCATGAAAGACGTTGGCGACACGCTGCCCGTATTTCTTGGACAGCTCGCCGATGCCGATCAGTACGTCAGCCAGCGCCTTGCGCGGGATGGTGCCATCCATGCAGTAGTAGTCCGGCGAAATCCGGCCCATGGCCGGAAACGCCGCCTTGCGGCCGGCCCAGAAGATGGCGCGCTCGGCGTCATCGCGCGACACCCTAACTTCGGTCGCGCCTTCGCGTTCGACCACCTCGCGTACGTCGGCGATATGCTCGTCCACCTCGGCATGGGTGCCGTCGACTTCGCACAGCAGAATCGCCGCGGCGTCGGTCGGATAGTCGGCGTGCACGAACTCTTCGGTGGCCACGATCGCCGGGTTATCGAGCATTTCCAGCCCGGCCGGCACGATGCCGGCCTGAATGATCGCCGCGACGGCGTCGCCGGCCTTGCGCACGTCGTCGAAGGCAGCGAGCACGACCTGGGCACGTTCGGGCTTGGGCAGCAGCTTGACCACCACCTGGACGATCACGCCGAGCAGGCCTTCGGAGCCGGTCATGAGTGCCAGCAGATCGTAGCCGGGGGTATCCAGAGCCTCGCTGCCGATGGTCATGCGCTCGCCTTCGACGGTCACGATCTCGAGCTCGATGATGTTGTGCGTGGTCAGACCGTACTTCAGGCAGTGCACGCCGCCCGAGTTTTCGGCCACGTTGCCGCCGATCGAACAGGCGATCTGCGACGAGGGGTCGGGGGCGTAGTACAGGCCGAGATCCGATACCGCTTCCGAAATCGCGAGATTGCGGACGCCGGGCTGAACCGTGGCGCGGCGGTTGGCGGTATCGATATCCAGAATCTGTTTGAACTTGGCCAGCGACAACAGCACGCCGTTTTCCATCGGCAGGGCGCCGCCGGACAGGCCGGTGCCCGCACCGCGCGCGACAACGGCCACGTCATTGGCGTAACAGACCTGCATGGCGATCTGTACCTGCTCGATCGTCTCGGGCAGCACCACGATCATCGGCAGCTTGCGATAGGCGGACAGGCCATCGCATTCGAAGGGGCGCAGGTCCTCTTCGGCATGCAGTACGACGTGTTCCGGGAGTTTGGCGACCAGCTTGTCGATCAGCTGGGCCTTGTCGGGGCGCGAAGCAAGCACCTGTTCCGCGGCGTCCGCGATAGCGGTATCGGCCATGGGCGATCTCCGAAAAAAAGGGGCGACGGGGCGCGGCCGAACGGCCGCTGCGTCGCTAGATTATCGGGTTCAAAGTTTATCAGAGGCGTAATGGGCCAGCCGCGAGCGCTCGCCTCTGGCAAGCGTTACGTGGCCGGCATGACGCCAGTTGCGGAAGCGATCTACGACATTGGTCAAACCCGAGGTCGTTTCCGTGAGATAGGGCGTATCGATCTGGGCCAGGTTGCCCAGGCACACGAACTTGGTGCCCGGCCCGGCGCGCGTGATCAGGGTCTTCATCTGCTTGGGGGTAAGATTCTGGGCCTCGTCGAGGATGACGAAGCGTTCCAGGAACGTACGCCCGCGCATGAAGTTGACCGAGCGAATCTTGATGCGCTTGGCCAGCAGTTCGTTGGTGGCGGCCCGTTCCCAGTCGGAGCCGCCGCCGGTGCCGGTCAGCACTTCGAGGTTATCCATCAGCGCGCCCATCCAGGGCGTCATTTTCTCTTCCTCGGTACCGGGCAGAAAGCCGATATCGTCGCCTACCGGAACGGTCACGCGGGTCATGATGATTTCGCGATAGCGCGACTCGTCCAGCGTTTGCGCCAGGCCGGCGGCCAGGGTGAGCAGGGTCTTGCCGGTGCCGGCCGCACCCAGCAGGGTGACGAAATCGATATCCGGGTCCATGAGCAGGTTCAAGGCGAAGTTCTGTTCGCGGTTGCGTGCATGCACGCCCCAGACAGACTGCTTGCCCACGCGATAATCCTGGGCGAGTTCGAGCACGGCGCTGTCGCCCTCGATTTCGCGGCTGATCAGCTCGATATCGTTTTCGTGGTCGAAATGCAGCAGCTCGTTGAGATGCCAGTCGGCGATCTGCGGGCCGCGCAGGCGGTAGAAGGCGTTGCCGGCCTCCTGCCAGGACTCCATGGTCTGCCCGTGCGTATCCCAGAAATCGTCGGGCAGGGTGGCATGACCGGTATAGAGCAGGTCGAGGTCTTCCAAGACCTTGTCGTTGATGTAGTCCTCGGCCTCGATACCGATAACCGACGCCTTGATGCGCAGGTTGATGTCCTTGGACACCAGCACCACTTCCGACTCGCCGAAGACGTTACGCAGCGCCAGCGCGCTTAGCAGGATCGAGTTGTCGGCCTTGTTGCCGGGCAGCATCGTCGGCAGGGCGCCTTCGGCGGGCCGGGTTTCGAAATACAGCCGGCCGCTGGCATGGGGCGCGTCGTCCTTGCGGTGGCCGTTGAACTCGATGCCGGCGTTCAGCGCCAGGCCGGCGTCGATTTCCGAATGCGTCTTGTGCGCCATCAGTTCGTCGAGGAAACGACTCACCTGACGCACGTTGCGTGCGACTTCCGATACGCCTTTCTTGCCGGCATCCAGTTCTTCGAGCACCACCATTGGAATGAAGATGTCGTGTTCCTGAAAGCGAAACAGCGCAGTCGGATCGTGCATGAGCACGTTGGTGTCGAGAACGAACACGCGGCGGGACATAGCGATTCCCTTGGGTTTGGATGCGCGAATGGGCGATGGGTCAGTCGAGTGCGCGCACGCAGTCGAGCACTTCCTGGGCGTGCTCGGCTACCTTGACGCCGCGCCAGACCTGGCGCACCACGCCGTCGCCATCGATAACGAACGTGCTGCGCTCGATGCCGATGTGCGTGCGCCCGTACATGTTCTTTTCCTTGAGCACGCCGAAGGCGTTGCAGAGCTTTTCGTCGGCATCGCTGATCAGATCGAAGGGAAAGTCGTACTTGGCACGAAAGTTCTCGTGCTTGCGCAGGGAATCGCGGGAGACGCCCACGATATCGGCGCCGGCGGCCTGGAACTGGTCATACAGATCGCGAAAGGCCTCGCCTTCCTGGGTGCAGCCCGGCGTGTTGTCGCGCGGATAGAAATAAAGCACGAGCGTGCGACCGGCAAAGTCCGATAGCGCAAGCTTCTTGTCGCCGGTGGCGGGTGCCGAAAAGGCGGGGGCGCGTTCCTTGGGTTGCAGCGTCATGGTCGCGAAGAACTCCGGTAATACAGCGGTAATGCAACGTGATGTGCGGTTATGTCTTGATCGGGTCGAGCAGGCCGTCGGCGTGGAGGTCGTCACAGACGTCCATGAAGGCATCGCGCAAGGTCTGCGGGTGATGCGTGGTGGGCACGTTGACCGCGAGGTGCATGGTGCACATCAAAGCGCCGGTCAGGCCGGATTCGTAGGACTGGGCGCTGATTTCGACCACCTGCGTGCCCTGGTCGGTGAAGAAGTCGAGCAGTTCGCCGAGCAGGCCCGCCTGCTGCGGCGCCACCACTTCGGCGGCATAGGGACGAAAATCGGGCTGTGATGCCGGCGGTCGGGCATGCTCGAACTGCACGGATACGCCCAGGTGCTCGGCAAGGCCGGGCAGGGCGCTTTCCATTTTGCCCATGGCGCTCCAGTTGCCCCGCAACAGCATCGAGGCCGAAAACTGGTCGCCCAGCGGCGTGATGCGGCATTCGCTGATCTCGCAGCCGCGGCGGGCGATCGCGCCGACCAGGTCGCGCGCGAGGTTGTCGCGATTGCTACCCAGCGCCACGATCGACAGATATTTCTTGATTTCCGGCATGAGCCTGACGTTGTCCTGCAACCGATGAGCGGTCGTAAAAGCCGGCTATGGTAGCACTACACGTTATGTGTTCACGTGGTTACAATGCGCGCCCAATCGCTGTAGGAGAGAACAGTGGCGCAGGCAAACGCACAACTGGGTGGCAGCATGGTGGCGATCGTTACGCCCATGCATGCCGACGGCAGTGTCGACTGGGATAGCTTCGAGCGACTCATCGACTGGCATATCGCCGAGGGTACCGACGGTATCGTCGCGGTGGGCACCACCGGCGAGTCGGCCACGCTCGGCTTTTCCGAGCATGACGAAGTGATCGAACGCACGGTGGAGCTGGTCGACAAGCGGGTTCCGGTGATTGCCGGCACCGGCGGCAACGCCACCGACGAAGCGATCCGCCTGACGCGTCATGCCAAGCGTGCTGGTGCCGATGCCTGTCTGCTGGTATGTCCCTACTACAACAAGCCGACACAGGAAGGGCTCTACCGTCACTTTCATGCCATCGCGATGGCGGTGGATATTCCGCAGGTGCTCTACAACGTGCCGAGCCGCACCGGCGTGGACATGCTGCCGGAGACGGTCGCGCGCCTGGCGCATATCGATAACATCGTCGCACTCAAGGAAGCCAAGGGCTCGATCGAGCGTATTCACGCCCTGATCGAGGAAGTTGGCGACGGCATCGATATCTTCACCGGCGATGACGGGACCGCCATGGAATCGATGCTTGTCGGTGGCAAGGGCGACATCTCGGTTACCGCCAACGTGGCGCCGCGCCTGATGCACGAAATGTGTGCGGCGGCCATTTCCGGTGATCGCCAGAAAGCCGAAATGCTCGATGCCAAGCTGCAGCCGCTGCACAGCGCACTGTTTCTGGAGCCGAACCCGATCGCCGTGAAGTGGGCGTTGTACCAGATGGGTTATATCGGCCCGGGTATCCGTCTGCCCATGACGCCGCTGGCGGACCATTTCCACCAGCCGGTGCTCGATGCCTTGAAGTCGATGGGGCTGCTCGACGAAAAAGTCTGAACCGAGTAGGCGGCCGTTGTGATCCGCCCGGTTTTGTCCTATGGTGAAGGCATCATATCGAACGAGCCTTAGGCTCCTATAACACGCTATGCGCAAGTTTCTAATCGCAGCCGCACTCATTGCCTTTTCCGCGCCGGGCGCCGTCTGGGCGCAGTCGGCCACGGATGGTGCGTCCAATGGCGCTGGCGCTGCCGGCAATGGCGCGCCGGGCAATGGCAGTGTCGCTGGCGGCGGTGCCGCGGGCTCCAGTGCCGCCGTGAGCAGTTCGGCCGTGCTCGCCGGTGTGGGTGTCGCAGCCGTAGTCGGCGGCGCGCTGGCGCTATCCAACAGCGGTGGCAGCAGCGACGACGATGTGGTGACGACCGGCACCACGGGTACCACTGGTACGAATTAAACCGCCGTTCGTCGACTTATTCTTGCGGTTTACCCGGCGAGCCGGTAAATTCGCGTACAAGGCTACAAATTCAGCCGTTCACGGGAGTGATGTGATGAAAAATATTCTTGCGGCAACCGCTATTGCCATGTTCGTAGCTTCGCCGATGGCCCTGGCTCAGGGCGCGTCCGGTTCGCAGGGCAGCACCGGTGGCGTGGCCTCGGGCGGCGCAGCAGGCGCTGGCGGCGCTGCGGTCACCAGCGGTGCCATCATCGCGGGTGTCACCACGGCCGCCCTGATCGGCGGCGTCGTCGCTTTGTCGAACAGCAACGACGATGACGAAGTGATCAACGTGCCGGCGACGGGCACCACGGGTACCACCCCGTAGTATCCGCGCATGAAGCGCCTTAAAGGGCTTTTCATTGAAGGCCGCCTTCGGGCGGCCTTTCTATGTGTGCTTGTTGTGCCGGGCGTCGTATTGCTTGCCGGCTGCGCGGATGCGCGGCGGGGCGGTAGTCCGTTCGTATCGACTTTTGCCTCGGTCCTGCCGGGCGGCGGTGGCGATGTCGGCAAGCAGGCGGCCGCGATACCCTATGCCTCGGTAGATCTGTCGGTGGACGGGCGCGGCGGTCTGCTCATCCTCGCCGAAACCACGGATGAGTTGACGTTCTGGCAATCGAGCACGCGCGAAACCATCGTGCTGCGCGACGGCTATCCGGAATCGACCCGGGGATTGAAGACCGATCTACTTTACAGCCGTATGGGTGATGCATCCGCTTCGCAGCAGGCGCCCTGGGAAACGGCGCCCGCAGATGGAACGACTGCGGTCGGCTACTCGGTGGAACGAGGTTGGCGGGATGCGCAGGGCCGCGAACGCGCCGCCGCCGGCCAGGCGAGTTTTACCTGCGCAGCACAAACCGAATCGAAACAGTTGCCGCTGACCCGCATCGATCTGACCCGGTGTGTGGAAACGGTGGCCTGGGCCAATGGCGCAAAGACGCGGTCGGTGCTCTGGCGTGACCCGCAAACAAATCGCATTTGGGCAGGCGATGTGGCGGCGTGGCCCGGTGGGCTTAGAATATCCTGGAACGTCGCGCGGCCTTGGTGGTAACGCGAATATTTGGCGCGAACTGTCGCGTGATTTGGGGAGAAGCAGGGCATGCAAAGCCGCGTCAAAAGCGCTGGGCACGATCGGCGCGTGCGTTGGGTCCATACCTGTAGCGTCATTGCACTCTGTCTGAGCTTTGCTTGCCATGGCCAGCGCAGCGATGCGGCGCCCGCCGGCGATACGCCGCTGCCCGCTTCCGCCGCTTCGGCGGGTTTCACGACCGTGCTCGACGCATGGCTGGCGTTTCCGTCGCTGGCCCAAAGCAGCGCCCCCTATAGTTATTTACGCGCCAGGCCCACCGCCGAGCGTGTCCGTATCAAGCGCGACGACTTGTTCCGCGAGCTTGATGACCTGCGCTGGCGCCTGGAAGGCAACGGTTACACGAAGCTTGTAGCAGCGCTTGACCAGTGGAAATCGCGGCTGGCGCAGCTCGCCGTGTTCAGAGAGCCCGGCGACTGGAGCCCGGCCTCGCTGATGGCGCAGCCCCTGCGGAATCCACCCATCGGCGAGGTTGCAGCTATCGGTGCCTGCGAGGTGCCTGACTGGGTTGAGATCTGGTCGGCCGACGGCGTGCGACGTACCCCGTGGCGCACGGGTTTGACGTTGTCCGGGTTGGCTAAGAGCGATGCCATGAATGTGCAAGGAATAAAGGTCGCGAGCGTGGTCTCACCCACCGGCGATGTGCGCCGCTACGGCCAGGCGGCCTTTAACAAAACCGACACGGCGCTGCTGCCGGGCGCGCGCGTGGTGTTGCCGCTCCCCCTGGGCGGCGAGGCCTTTCCCTGGATTCGCAACACCATCGCGGAAATACTGGCGCATGCGCCCTCGGGTGAAAACTGTTCCGAGATGCGGCTCGCACAAGCCGGGGGCGTGCAATGAGTCATCAATTGCAAAAGGTCGGTCGCCTGCGGCAACACGTTTGCGCGTTGTGCGGCTCGCTGCTGGTTTGCCTGCCGGCGGCACACGTCTGTGCCGAAGAGTCGGATGTGCCGGACAGCGACGTCGCGCCGGTGTTCCAGGCCGATTATGGCGGTGTTGGGTTGCTGGAAACGCCCACTGCCCGTATGGCCCCGGTGGGGACCTTTTCCTTTACGTACACTGAAGTCGACCCCTAT
>NZ_CAXGSH010000031.1:0-36355 GCF_964012375.1 uncultured Salinisphaera sp. | reverse complement strand
GCCTACGTCGGTTCGCGCCGCCCATGGGGTTCGAGGAAGCCCCGGCATCGCAAAGTCCCGCCACGACCGTGGCGGCCCGGTAGCCGCGGCCGAACGAGGAGGTCGCGAGCCGGCGAGGCGGCCAGTCAACGCGTGGCGACAAACCTGGCGGTTGATGATGAAGTGCCCGTCGAAGGGCCCTACGGCACTTCGTTTCTGCGCGAAAACATGCCGGCCCGATCGTGGGAACGGCGCTTGCCCGTGGGCTGCAACAGCCCATCCACATCGACCAAGGCGTTCGCACAGCGCGCGATCTGTACTTCGACGGGCATTTTGAAGCGTTGGCCGAACGCCATGCTAACGTTGTCCGAGGCGACAGCGACTGGAGCGTGGCGCACCGGCTGGGTCACTGACGCCGTGGGCCAGGATCTGGCCGATCTCGACAGCTGGAAATCTTACGTCGCGGGCCGCCCGCCATGGTCGACGCGCCGCAGGACCTGCTAACCCAACGTGGTCTGAGGGCCGGCGGTCTGCACGCGGACGCGTTTTTCATCCCGGAAACTGGCTCGGCGGTCGAAGCCTGACCGGTCGAGCCCCCTTTGAGGCATGAGGCGATCATGAACATAGGCCAAGCCGCCGAAGCATCCGGTATCTCCGCGAAGATGATCCGCTACTACGAGCGGGTGAATCTCATCCCGCCCGTAGGCCGCACCGAATCCGGCTATCGCGTCTATACCGATGCCGACATTCACACCCTGAAGTTTATCCAGCGGGCGCGAAGCCTTGGTTTTTCCGTCAAGCAGATGCACGAGCTGGTGTCCCTCTGGCGCGACCGCAGTCGCAGCAGCGCCAACGTCAAGTCCGTGGCTCTGGCGCACGTGGCCGAACTCGAAGACAAGATCGAAGCGCTGAATTCCATGCGGGAGACGCTGCAGCATCTGGCTGAGCACTGCCGCGGCGATCACCGGCCGGATTGTCCCATCATCGAGGGCCTGTCCGAGGGAGAGCAGCCGCCCGAGCCGCCGCAAAATACGAACCGGCGGCGCATGCGTGCACCCGCGGGCGGCCGCCGATCGGGCGTTAACACAAGCCCCTGACCGCGCCGTAAATAGCCGGGCTAGATCCCTTGCTGCAACAAATGTCGCTACCGAATATGGGACCGTGAGTCACCGATGAATTCGACATCGCACCACACGCACACCGGCGGCGCTTCTTTGAACCAGACCGCACTCAGTGCAACCATATACTGCCTGAGCGGCTGCGCTATTGCTGAGGTGGTTGGCATGGTTACGGGGTTCGGTCGCAACTATCGCGATTGCGGTTGTTCTCGCGTTCTTTTTTGGCTATTTCCTGACCATGCTGCAGCTGCTGCTCCGAGCCGGGTTCACTTTCTTTGAGCGCCTCGCTCAAACTCACTCTGGCCGCCGATACCGCGTCGATCGCGATCACGGAGACAGTGGATAATCTCATGATGTTGGTCATCCCCGGCGCGATGGCGGCTGGTGTGGCCTCACTATTGTTCTGCATCAGTATTGTGCTGGCATTGCTTATCGCCGGTGCCGCAGCGTTCCCCGTTAACCGCTAGCTGATCGCCCGTGGCAAAGCGCATGCTGTGGCCAAGCGCCCCATTGATTAAAAACAGTCGCTCGGCGATCAAAACCGCTGCGAACGCTGGACGAGGCTTAGCGTATGATTTTCTCCGTTTCGTGAGTTGGCCCAGAAAGGCGGCTGACCGCATTGATTGGTCAGCCGGTCGGTTGGTGGGACGATCAGATAGAGTACGCTGGCGATCGCGATATTCAGATACAGCACGTTCGCGATCTTGACGTCACCCACGAGTGGCCGACACGAATCAGCTCGGCCGCATTAGACAGCACCTTTATATTCTTGGTCCGTGTGTCGAGCTTGCTGCCGAGGCGCGACGACGCCGCCTGATAGACCGCCCGCAGCTCCTCATCATTCTGGCGGGGCCCAAGGTCCGCCGGAGCGCCCAGGTAGTTCCGCAGATCTTAGCTCTCTTGCATGAACCCAGTTCCTTGCTCGATTGGTCGTGAACGCATCAATTCCGCTTGTTCTACCTGCCAGAGTCCAACGCTAGGGGCTGTCACGATCGATGCCCTCGTGGGGTATATACGGCGTCCGAGGGACAGGCACCGCAAGACCCCGGTAGCCATGCGCTCGTGCGAGCGATAATATAGGCTCATGTGAACGCATCGCGTTTGGAGCCTTTCTATGGAAGACATCACTGCCGTTGAACGCGTGCTCGGATTCGAACACTCCGAACGCTCATCCGTGCTGCTCATGGCTGAGCGCATCCAGCGCGGGTTCCCGGTCAACACGCTCATGCATCTGCAACGCGCGGTGGCACCCGGAGACAAGGGGTTCGTGCACCGCATTGTCGCGCGGCCCACGCTTCAGCGACGGCGCAAGATGCGGCAACCCCTCAATCCTCACGACAGCGAGAAGGCGCATCGCGTTGCGCGAGCCTGGACGGCCGCGGTTCGTGTCTACCAGGACGATGAAACCGCCCGTGCCTTTCTCGAGCGCAAACACCCCTTGTTCGACGACCAGGCGCCGATGGCAGTCGCGATGCAGAACAGCGCCGGTCTGGAAGCCGTTGAGGATCTGCTGGGACGTCTGGAGCATGGCAGCGCCTTGTGAGCGGCCAGCGACTCGATCGAACGCTGTATGCGTATCGAATCGGCGACCCGGACGGGCGCTATCCCATCTTCGACGGCACCGGTTCGACTATCGCGCCGGGGCGATGGAACACGATGACTACCCCCGTCATCTACGCCGGCGAGCACTACTCGACGTCGATGCTCGAAAAGCTCGTTCATGCGAACGGGCTCATGCCACCGAACCAGCACTACATCGAGATCACGCTGCCGGGCGGCTTGTCCTACGAGATCGTGACCAAGGATGCGCTGCCCGGTTGGGACACGGCATTGCCCACGGTCGCCCGCGAGTTCGGCCACGACTGGGTAAAGGGGCGTCGAAGCGCAATACTCATCGCGCCGTCGTTCGTGGCCCGGATCGAGTCGAACATCCTGATCAACCCGGCGCATTCCGAGTGCGCGCAGATCGAGCACACATTGCCCGCGCCGATCTGGTGGGATCGCAGGCTTTTCAGTGCTTGATCGTCATCCAGTGCAGTGGCTCAGATGGGGCCGGGCGGCGCGGAGGTCGATCGCTTGAGTGAATCGACGCGAATCACGCAAGTCATTGAGCCAACCTGCGATCTCAGGCCCGTCAGCGCAGATGAAAAAGGCCACCGCAGCGTCTACTACTCGATCGACGATGCTCAGCGGCTGCTGCCGCTGGTGCCGGCTGTCTGCTGGCGATCGTTCAGGCGACCATCGATACCCGTAACGCCACCGTGCGCTATACGGCGAAGGCGTCCGCGATCGGGTCCTCGGATTGGCTGGCCGGAAAAGAGCCCACCATCTAACAGGACAAGGCAGACCGAGGCGGTTCGGCGATTGCCGTTCCGCTTCGGCTTTCCCGTGCGCGCTAGCGATTGATGGATTATGCTGGCACTGCGAGCAATGCGCAGGAGTGCTAGCAGTGTCAGCCGTCACCATTCGCAACCTTTCCGAAGAAACCCACCGTGCGCTCAAGGTGCGGGCTGCAAAGCACGGCCGCAGCATGGAAGCTGAACTGCGCGCCATTCTCGAAAATGCCGTGCGCCCGAAGACGCGCCTCGGCACAGCGCTCGCCGAGTTCGGCCGGGAAATGGGCGGCGTGGAGTTGCCAACGAACCGCGACGATTCACCCCTCGAGCCAGCGACGTTCGAGTGATCATTCTCGATACCAACGTCGTCTCAGAACCCATGAAGCCCCAGGCGAACCCGCTGGTAAAGCAGTGGCTGGACCGCCAGGACCCCGAGACGCTCTACCTTACGGCCGTCAACCTGGCTGAACTGTTGGCGGGGGTAGAGCAGATGTCGGTAGGCCAACGCCAGAATGATCTGTGGCATGGCCTGACCCGTTTGTTACGGGCGTTGTTCGACCAGCGCATTTTGCCGTTCGACCAGCGGGAGGCCGAGGTGTTCGCTCAGATGAGCGCAACGGTCAGGGCCAGCGGCCGTGTATTGCCTATGGCTGATGGTCAGATCGCCGCGATTGCCGCGACGCACGTTTCAGCGTGGCCACGCGCGACATCGAGCCGTTCGAGGCTGCCGGGGTGCCCGTTATCAATCCGTGGGCCGAGTAGGGCGGCGTTCGGCGTATGAAGGCCATGACCGCCACGAGTGATACCCATGTGCAGCTCAGCCCCCGCTGATCCCAAACCGGCGTGCGCGGAGTGCCAAGAACCGCTGGTGCTCGAGGATGCATCGGGCGACTACTATTACTGGCGCTATCGTGAGCCTTTCTGCAAGGGCGCACGCGTGATGGCACGCAGCGAGCAACACTCCGAGGGATACTGAAGTCAGTGGCGAAACGGGCGCATCTATCGCGCCGCGATCACGGAAGCACGGCGTCGCGCTTTCGATGAAGGTGACGCCGAGCGGCAGGGCACATTCAAGCCCTCTATCGGCGAGTTGTTTTCGAGCCTATGTCGTCGACTGCCGGCAAATCACCGTACGCTGATTTCGACATTCCCAAAGCATCCGACCATCGCGGTCTGCTGAGCCCGGTTTGTATCGAACGCTACAGCGAGGAAATCGACCGTCTTGTCTGATTGGTCGTAGCGCGGCTCACCAGCGAGCTCTAGCGAAGCGACCTCGGCGCTACGGTCATGCTGCTTGAGGTGGCGCACGATATGCGATCGCAGTGCCGCCTTAGTCATGTCGCGACACTCCACATCGAATTGACCCCGCAATCCCGCATCGATATGTGCGGCCACGGGCAGGACGCAGGCTACGAGCACGAAGAAGCCGAGTACAGCCAGGATAAAGGCGAGTACGGTCGTTACCAGGGCGTTGGAGACCCGGCGAAGCATAGAAGAACTGTGGCGGTCGGCTACACGGTCGGGGCAACTCGGTGGGTCGGTCGGGGTAAATAGTTGTAGTGCGCTCAGCAACCGGTACGCGGTTTAAAAAGGACCCAGCCTCACTATGACCCTTCTACAAAATTTCCAGTTTGTCAGACTCAGCCGTAAGCGATCCAAGAGCCATTCGTTGAACCGTTGCTAGAAACGTGGGGGGATGACGCCGAAAAGGCGATTCTGCATCTGCGTATTTCTGGGCTTCCAGCGCCCTAACAGCCTGCGCTGACGGTACCCAAGGCATAAAGAGCCATATAGTTGACCGAGGGCGGTAGTAATACTCGATGAGGAAGGGGCAGGCCCCGTCTATCGCTCGCGGGTTTGCTACTCTTAACTATCGAAGTACGTCGCGGAGACCTGCTATGGCGACCTATGTGATCCTGGCGATCCAGCTCCTTGCCGTTCTTCTGGGCCTTGGAGTTCTGTATATCTCAGTGATTTCCAAGCGCGAGGAACAGCAGGAACGTTTGCGCAAAGATCAGTCTTCGAAGCATTCACACTTCGTCGATTGTAAGTCCCGACCTGGACGCTAGCAGAAGATCGATCCGGCGCACTGGTGTGTCTCGGGTTTTTCGGGCCAGCAAACTTAGTAGCGGCGCGTCCAATCCCTGATAGCGTTACTTTTATCTCGCGCGCAGTCCTTACAGCGCCTCGGCACGCATCAGTCGCAAACGTTTCGAGTCCACCGATTAGTAAGTGACTACTCTTCTAACCCTCGCCATAGCTCGTGGGCTGTTCCTCATATCGAATGAGCGCCGGTAGTGCCCGACTGGGCCCCGGCAGGGGCCCAGTCGGGGCCCTAAGACGGCCGATTCGAACCACGCTAAACGCAAAAGGCCCCAATCGGGCCCCGGCCGGGGCCCGATTGGGGCCCTCGTGGGTTCACGCGTCTAGTTCTGTGCCGAAGCAAGATACGTTTTGGGCAGGCCGTTGCCGGATTTACGCGTTCGCGTCTTAACCTCGAACGCTTGTCGAACGGCGTAACGGGTCTGCCTCTGTAACCAGCCCGTTCCAACGAACTTATAAGTACGCGCTTAAGAGCGCCCGTTACGTAAGGGGGGCTACATCCCCAGCGCCCTCTATTTCGCACTCGCGCATACGCGAGGTCTGCGAACCGTTACACCCAATGTACATAGCGGTATTCGCTGCGCGAGCGGAACGTTGCCGCCTTGAAAAGTCGAAAAGTTACGAAAATCGGAACTTTGCGCCCTCGCAACTATTTGCCCGGACGGCAAGATATCTGAAATGGCTAATCCATTATGAAGGAGGTCAAAGAAAGCAATAACCCCTTATTCGTAAATGGTTAACTGAACCTCTCACCCTTTACGTAATTGGGTGCCATTTCAATAGGCAGTAAAAACGGAGTCAGAACCGGAGTCTGGCAGGCACCCGAAATATCTCCTTCATAAAGGGGTTCTTACTCCAAACACCCTTTACTTCCGCGCGCGCGTGCGCAGGAAGGATATCTGGCCCAACGCCCCACTTGATAGTGAAGTGGGCAGGGCACCGCTACACGATCGAGGCGATATAGTGAACGACACAGAAGACAAGCTAGGACAGGGGCTCGACCAAGCCTACGAAGGGGCGCTCGCAGGCGCTCAGTTTCTCTACGAGCGCGCATTCGCGGCGGCCGAAGCGTTCTGGGAGGCACATCACCGGAACCATAAACTACGGCCGAAACACGAATGGGGCTTTATCGGCGTGAGAGTGCGCCTACGCAACGGCTCAGTACAGATCGAATGGTTTCGCGCGAAGTATTGGCAACCGCGCTACCGTTCTGGCAACCACACTAGGCGACAGCCCGCCTTGCAATACCTGCCGCGGGGCAAGTCCATGCGTTACTCTGCCGCTGCGTTTCGCCGTGTTCGAGCCAAAGAGTGGGAAATCGACTTGGCGATGCTATTCGAAAATGAGTTCGAGGCGATTCGTCGACAGAGCCAAATGCTCGGTAAGGTACGTCGGTACATTATTGAGACGCGAAAGGCAGCCGCTGCCGAGCGCGCGTTGCCAGCAAGCGACGATGCGCTATCCCCTATTTGCGATTGAGATCGCGTAAGCGCATATCCGTATGGGTGCGATGGCTCTGGCAAGCTAACCATCGCACTGTTGTCACGGCCAAGCGGATCGATCGCATGATCGAGCAGGCCAAAGCGCCCGCATGACGGCTCGCAGCCAGCACCCGGTCTGGCTCACAATACGCATCGATTCTTCTTGTACGCCGTCCTCATGAACCACGACACGCCCATGGCCGAGGTCATCGCCGGCATGGCCCGGGCCGAACACGCCGCCTGCTACGAGTTCGTGCGCCGCCAGACGCGCGAGGATCAGCAGACCCTCGAGACCGGTGCAACAATGCTGCGCGATATCGCCACAGATCTGCGCGCCCGCGATGTCGCGGCCCTGATGTCGTGGAAATCACCCGAGGCTTACGAGCCCGTGCCCGAGGCACTGCTCAAGCAGGCCCTCAAGAACGCGGCCGGCAACGACCCGGCGCGTGTTCGCGCCGCGCTCGAGCCCATGGCCTTCGCTGATCTGTGCGCCATGGCCACCGCGGCGGACTATCTGCGCCAGGCCGCCCAGCATCTGCGCCTCTACGGCGGTCACGGCAACGCCGCGAAGCCCCAACGCGAGCTGATCTGAGAAAATTCTTAGGCATTTTTGATCAAAAATGCGACCGCCTGAAACGCCCGCCATATAAGGCTTTGCGCCGATCGCGCGCGCGAGTTCCACGCGGGAATTTCGACCACGGATAGCCGATGAAACTCTTCGATCTGCGCACTGCGATCGCGTTCTATCGCGGCAAGATTCGCGCCTAGGTCAATCGCGATCCGATCTACGCCGACGAATACATCATCGTGGTCCGTTTCGGCAGCGAAGAATGGGCGGTTGTGGAAACGGGCGCCGGCGCCTACCGGCCTTCAAGACGATCGATGCCGTCATCCGCGTCGTTCACCAGCTCGGCCTGTCCCATGCCGAGGTCGAGACACGCCCACGATAGAGCGTCTGCCGTTCGGGCCGAACAGGGCGCAGTCAACTCACGCATCGGCTGTGTCGGTAACTGTGCACTTAGTTCTGAGGTTGGATTCTGGGGCCGCGAAGAGTCGCCGTAGCTAACCTGTCGTTTCCGTGGTACCCCGTGGGATGTAAAAGGGGGGGCAATAACCAGTTCCTCAATGATCGATATGGGTCGTTAAATGACCCACCGCTTCGGTATGCTTGCGTGAAAGAAAAAAACTAAAGAACAGTGGACTTGCGACCTCTTCTCCGGTCAGTGTTGCGTTTAGTAGACCTACATGACTTAGCACGCCATCCGGGCGTAGGCACCTACCGTGTTACGGAGGACCGGCCAGGCTGGGGTGAAGGTATTTGGTTGGACGTTGGTGCCCGTCTTCTCGGCTATCTCCACTCCCAGGAAACCATATTTAGCCATGACTACGTGGCGCTCGGACCCTGCTTCGAAGAAATCCAAGGGCACTACCCGGAGCTTTCGAACGAGGATCTCGAGCACGTCGTCATCCTCCTCGCTACGCCGAGCCAGTCATGGATGCGGGTGCCCGAAGCGCCCGAGCAGATCGACGCGACGAGAGAAGCCGCTGCGCTGCTGGAACGCCCGGCCTATGAAAGTGCAGATCGGGCTCGCTTGACCCGAACCGGCCGCCAGGCCATCCGTTTGGCCTCATCGGCCAGCAGCTTCCTGTTGACTCGCTTTCGGGCGTTGGAAATTGCCGGCGCGCTGCGGGACGGGCTTTTCGTCGAGGCCCAGGATGCGCTCAAGACGGTATTGCAGAAAATCGCTGAGCTCGCAGAGGACATCCGTAACACACGTGAGCAGCCTGGCCGGGGCGATCGCGTCGAGATGTTCCGTAGCCAGTCCGAGGCCTACAACAACGCGCTGAGCGAGACCAACGCGGCAGTTGTCGATGCCCAAGAGCTGCTGGGAACGTCAGAGATCACCGAAGCGATGGATCGTCATGCCGGGCAGCACGGCGGCGCCGATGCCGAGCAATTCAGCCTCGAACTCTACAACGCGCTGCGGCTGCTGGAGCGGCTCGGCCGCATGTATGCCGACTTTATCCATCACATCACCAGCGCTGGGGAAAAGCCGGTCGGAGTGCGTGACCTGCCGGGGCTTGCGGCGTACCTGGCGCTGTGTCCTCCCGACGAAGCCTTGGTTGCCGCTTGCCATGCACAGTCCGGCCCTCTGGCGGTCTGTTGGCCCCATGCGGCGCTCGCCGACTTTGACGGCATCCTGCCGGCGATTTCCACCGAAACCGAGGTAGCGGTCGCGCCGGTGGCGCGACCCGAGGAAGGCGATGACCGGATAACGCCGATGGACCTGTTTCTGGAGGCTCATCGAGAACACATTCGCCAGCTCCTGTTCGAGCGGCCGATTCGGCTGTCCGAGGCGCGCACACAGGGGTGGCTGTCCGCACACGGTCAATCGATGGTGGACCAGCTCGTGGGCGTTTTCACCGCACCGCGGCGGCTGGTCGAGGACGAGGCCATTGAAATGCGCCTGGTGGCTGATGCGATGCGAATCCCGATCGATGGCCACCGTGCGCTAACCGGGGATGACTTGGAGTTACGGCTACGCGGTGAGGATCACGCCGCCGCTGGCCCACCGCCTGACGGAGACAACTATGCAGTGGTCTGAGGTTGGAGAGGTGCACGCTTATTTGCTGCGCCACCGCTATGTGGAGACCAAGCCCCGTCGGCGCCGCCACACCGGTGAGGATCACATCGCTAGCCTGCTGGCCGCAGCCGAGGACACCGATGTGATGCAGCAGTTTCGGGAGCTGCTCGCCGGTCAGGGGTTGGAGTTGCTGCGCTACGAAGGCGGCGAGATGCCGGGCATCGAGGTGGATAGTCAGCTGTGGATGCTGGCCCGCCAGGCCGACGCCCAACCACCCCAGTATTTCTCGCGTGATCGTGTACTCGAACGCATGCAGATCAAGCAGGGGGACACGCGCGCCAGCGCCGGCGTCTGGTTTCTGCACACTTGGCTGATGTACTTGGCGGTGACTTATACCTACATCAACCGCGGAATGACTGCTGCCAGCCGCTATCAAGACGCCAGATTTCCCGCTTCGCGCCTGGAGACTGCCCTGCGCGAGCACTGCGATGGGCTCCGTGGCTCTGCTGGCGAGACCGACGATGCCACGCAGGTACTCACCATCCTAACCAGTGCCGACGGAATGGACTTCAAGCGGCGCGTGGCTGCCTTCTGCGAGGTCATGGTCGAGGCCGGCTTGCTGACGATTGTGCCCAGCACGGCAGAAGAACCGGTGTACCAACAGACACTGCTGGGCGCCGTCGAAATCCAACGCAACTACGACCGTGGTCTGGCTCTGCTCGATCCCGGCGAGGACGCCCTGGCGCAGATCACCAATCTGGCCACCCGTCGCGGCAACGGCGAAGACGAGGACGATTAGCATGTTCGGAATTAACCGCTTCGAGGCGACCAACTACGTTAACGGCCGCGGCGACGATCCCAAGTTGCCGTGGATGCCCCGTTTCTGCGGCACCATCCTGCCGTTCTACGGCCTGTCCACCGCGCTTCGCCTGGATAACGGCGGCGGCAAAACTTCGTTGGCCAATGCCATCGTAGGGCTGATCTCGCGGGACCGGGCCCTCATGAGCCGCGTATATGCCTGCCTGCCTCCGCATACCGATAAAAGCGGCCATTGGGGGCATGTCCGAATTGAGCTAATTGATCTGACCGAAGACGCGCTGCAAGCGCGCCCGACCGGCCAGTCGACCTTTACTGCAGAGACGTGGGTGTTTGGACTTTGCGGGTTCCGGGGCCGAGGCCGAGACCGTAATTACTACTTCTATCGGGGCACCTTCGAGGACGCACCGACCATCGGCACGCTCGACGGTGTAACGGGCCTACTGCCCAACGGGGTGTTCCAGAAAAGCGTCCGGGGGGGCGATCGCGCCAGCTGGGGTGTGACTGAGTCGGACTGGCGCCGGCAGATGGATCTATTTATCGCCAGCGGCAATGCCAAGAAACTGGCTGAATACCAGAAGGCCGGCAGCGGTGATCAGGCCGCCCAGTTCTTCGACCTCAAGAAGCGCGATGCTGAGCGTTTCGACCAGACTTTCTTTTACGACGTGCTGGCCCCGGAGATCATGTCGGGAATCATGGGGGACGTGGCCGAAAAGGACGAGCACTACCTTGAGGACACGATCTTTAAGAGCCTGTATCGCTCGATTCAAAACGAGCGCGATATTGAGACGGCGAAAAAAGAATTCGACCGCTGCAAGAGGGTGCAGGAAAGCACCCATGCCGCGGATGCCGCCGCCGGTGAGGCCGAGGCGGCACAGAAGCGCTACGACGGCCAGTACCAGTCGATCGCCCTGACACTGGCCGCACTGCGTGAGCAGATCAGCAACGACCCGCTGCCAGGGCTGCCCACGGTGAGCTTTCCTGACGATGATCTGACTGGCCAGCTTGCCCGTCACACCGTGATTGGGGCGGGGAAAGGGGTGCTGGTGAGAGACGTGGGGTTGGCTGCGGCATCTGGGCTAAAGGTCAGGCGACTCAATGAGATCGCCAGTCGCAACCAGTTGAAAGGCACACGAATTACGCAAGTCATTGAGCCAACTTGCGATCTCAGGCCCGTCAGCGCAGATGACAAGGGCCACCGCAGCGTCTACTACTCGATCGACGACGCTCAGCGGCTCCTGCCGCTGGTGCCGAATCTGCGCCCGCACGTGCGTAATGACCTGAGCGAAGCCCTAGAAATCGCCTACGAGTGGATGACGCGGGCTACTTCCACTAACCCCGTGCGTGTGGAGCTCGACGAGATTGAGGAGACGATGAACGCCGCCGACGATCAGGTTCGGCGCCTTGGCGATGAAATAACCAGGCTGAGTGAGCGCATCAGCGAACTTGATAATGAGCACACGGAATTCGAGGAAGGCCGTCAGGCCTACCTGGATGTGCGTTCGAGCCCGTTCTTTGAGCCCGAGGAAGCCGAGCACGCCGATAAGTTGGTGTATCTCGTGGACGAGGAGCGTCAAGAAGCCCAGAAAGAAATGAACGCCTTCACCGCGCGCTCGGCACGCCTCGAGCCCCTGCTGCCGGATTGGGCCCAGTTCGTTGCTGAGTTTGGGTCTGAGGCTGACCCCGCGCTCGTGCATCAACAGCTTCAGGCCGAGCATGATTCGGCCGAGGAGCGATACCGAACGGCCAGGCGCCAGACCCAAGAAGCGCGAGACGGGTTGGACACCACCAAACAAGCGCGTGACGCGACCAAACGGGAGCAGGATGAAGCCGAGGCTCGGCACGAGCACCTGGTCGAGCAGCAGGCGGTGCATCAACGATTTGCCGAAGCCTTCCCTGAGACCCGGGCTTCCGGATTCGAGGAAGATCAGCGAAAAACACTGCAAGCCTGTTCCGACAAGCGCGCCGACCTCAAGCGCGAAATCGAACGCCTCCAGGACCTGGAGCACGCTCTGCTGGCTTTCCGGACTCAGCAGGGGCAGGACGCCGACCCGGCTGCCTGGTTGCAGCAAGCGGATGCTAGGCGTGAACAGGCCGGCATTGAGCGGCATGAGAAAAAGGCTGAGGGTAAGGAGTTAAAAGCTCAACTGGAGGCGCTGGAGGCCGATGAGCTGGCAGCCCCCGATGCCCGTTACCGGGCGGCCTTGCAGCATCTGTCGGAGACCGATATTCCGGCCGAACCGCTGCATGAGTTCATCGATGGCCTCTCCCTACCGGGGCCGCGTCGCGCTGAAGTGCTGACCCATTTCTCAGCGCTGCTGTTCGCGCCGGTGGGCTCGGATGCGGCGGGTGCGGAGCGCGCGGCTGCCTCGCTGGAAGCCGCAGAGATGCGCTTGCCCTGTTTCGTGGGCCGTGAGTTGGTGCAATACGCCCGCGAGGGTCGGCTCGATGTTCAGGATAACCGGGCCACCGGGCTGCTGGCCGGCCTACGCACGCTGGATGTGGAGTGTCTGCTGGATCCAGCCAAGATCGAAGAGCGCAAAGAGGACCTGAGAGCGCAGATTGCCGCCGCCGATCAAGCCATCGAGCGGCTCGAAGCGGAACGTCGACGGCTGGCGCCCGAGGGGAAGGCCGTGAGTAATGCCCGCGAAGCGCGCGACGCGCTGACAGCCAACGTGGAGACGCGTCTGCCCGAAGCGCGTACCGAGCACGGAGACAACGAGGCGACAGCAATCGCGATCAACGAACGGCTCACGGGCAACAGCTTGGCAATGATCCGTGGCGCCGCGGCCTTCGAGCAAGCCGGCGGGAATCAAGCGGTGGTTGATGCAAAGTTGGCGGTGGAGCGGGCCGCAAATGCCACCCGGCGTGCAAGGGAGCGCGTAGAAACCGCCGAGGGCCGCCTAAACATGGCCGAGACGTCCCAGTTGGAGGCTGATGAGGCGCGGGGCCAGGCCTACCCGCCTGAGCAACGCCGGCGCGTGGATCAGGCGCAGACGTTCGTGAAGCTGAAGGGCCCGGCCTGGCAGGTCACCCGCGAAGAACAGGGCCAGCGAATCGAGGCAACGTTGGATCGGGCGCAGAACCGGGTAAGTTTCCAGCAGACCCTCAAGCGCGCCGCCAAGTACGTAGACATTAGGCAACGACGGGCCGATGGCCAGACGCCGGAACAAGAAAGGGCGGATGCTCAGAGGGCGCGAGAACAGAAAACCCGCCTTCTCCGGGAGGCACAACAGCAACTCGAGCAGGCGCGCGGGGATCGCCCGCGCTACGTGAAGGCGCGGGACGCCGTGGACCACGCGCTGGCCGAACTGCTGCAACAGGACCGCCTGACCCGCTCGTTCAGCGCGGAGCTCAAGCCCGGGGCGATCGACGGGGGCCAGCTCGCCGAGCACGAGATCTGCATCGCGTCCGGCAACCTGCGACACGCGCTGCGCGTCATGGACCTCCACGACATCGAGGAGACCGCCGGCGAACTGGCCGTGAAGCTGAGAGAGCTCGACCTGGAGCACAAGCGACGCAGCCTGCGCGACCACCGTGCCGACCGTAACCGCCAGGTTGGCCGCATGCTGGAACTGATCAATAGCCTGAGAGCCGAAGATAGTGATCTGGGACCCTCGGAGCGCGAGCATTTGCGGCCTGTCGAAGGGCTCGACCAAGCCGATCGTGTTCACCGGTTGGCTGAGAGCTACCTCGGGCTGCGTGAGGCAGCGAAGGAGAAGCTGGAGGCGGTGAGCACCGCGGCCCAGGTCAGCATGGACGAGGCGATCAATCGCATGGGCAACCTGATCACCAGCGCGGGCCAACACCTCAGAATCCTCCAGCGCGTGGCCAAGGATACGCAGGACCCGGATGCTTTGCGGTTCGAGATCAAGGCCACGGCCCTTGATCGGGAGTCGGCTCAGGAGTTGGTGCGTGACATTCGGACCACTATTCACGGGCAGGTGTCGGTGTTGCAGGACGACATGAACCAGGCGCGACATCACTCCAGCGAGGATCAGCGGGCCGAGGATCAGATTCGCGCTCGTATCCGCGAGATGTGCTACCGGCGGCTGTTCAAGGATCCCAGCATCCGGTTCTCATCACCGGAGATCCGGGGCGATGGCAAGTTTCACGAGCTGACCCAGCATCTGAGCACCGGACAGAAGACTGCCATGACGCTGGCCTGGCTCATTCGCTTGACCGAGTTCTCTACCGAGAGGGATTCTCGCCGGCTGCCGACCGCCGCAGCTCGGCGGAAGGCGCGCGAAAATCAGCAAACCATCATGCTGATCGACGGCCTGTTCTCGGACCTGTCGAAGAAGAAGCTGATCGACGCCGGCATGGCTGAGATCCAGAACACTCGCGGCCGCCTTCAGGTGATCGGCTTCATTCACCCGCCGGAATACGTCAACAATTTTGACTACTTTCCGGTATTTCTGTTCGGCACTTCCCACTCCAGCACCGAGGGCGGCTGGACCAACATCGAGGAACAGCAGCTCCACGAAGGCGTGGTCATCGGCAAGCTGCGGCTGGAACAGACGCCCGGGCCGGGAGACGTACATTGAGCACCACGAAGGTCCGCGAGGCGCTGCGTAAGCTGCAACCGGCATCGGGGACCATGCGGCCAACCCCGCTGGTGGCCCGAGTGGCTCGGGTCAGTAAGTTGACCGAGCCTGAGGTGCGGGCTGGCCTGTTGGAGCTTAAAGAGCTTAATGAGCTGCACGGCTCGTTTAACTCTCAAGGCCAGCCCCTGACGCTCATCGAGCTTCGCCTCCAGGCGAAAACTGTGACGGCCGACGAAAGGGCATGGCAGGCCGCTATGGCCGACGAGAGCCTATCGGACATAGATCAGGAAGCGCTGGCGCCGTTGTACTCTAAGCTGGCCGATTGGTCGCCGCAGGACATGGGCCGGTTGATTAACGGGCTCCAGCGGTTGCGGGCTGAGCAGGACAGTCTGGAGGGCGTACCCCGCTTCGTAATCAGCGCCCGCTACCTACTCGGATCCTCGAAGCTCCTGGACACACTACCCAGCCTCGCTCTGCGCCGCTTCGGGCTGGCCGGTCATCTGTCCACCGGGCGTACCTGGCATCTCATGATGGCCGGCCCCCCGAAGCCTAAAACCGTGGTGCTGGTGGAGAACCCGGTGGCTTTCGAAGCGGCAGTTGCCGCGACCGCTGATCTGCCACTGGCCTGGATGGTGACTTACGGTTACGGCCTGTCGATGGCTGGCGAGGACTACGGCCGGGGACTGGCAGGTGCGGTGGAGGCCCGGGACTACGCTCGCCTGGTGCGCGCCGGGCAGCCGCCTACACCGGCAGCGGCGTTTGCATGCGAACGCCTGACCTTCTGGGGCGACCTCGACCCCGAAGGCTTTCGTATTTTTCAAAGGCTACAGCATCGTTTGCCCCATCTTCGGCTTTCAGCGCTGTACCAGCCGATGTTGGATCTGCTTGAGGCTACGGGTGGGCACCCGCTAGCTAAGGCAACCGGCAAGCAAGGTCAAAATCTTCACGATGAACATCCACTCGCCGTGCGATGTGGAGAGCGCGGAATTGATCAAGAGAGCATTTGCACTCCTGCGATCCTGCGGGAATTCGCATGTGAGGCTATAGCGTGACCGACTATCTTTCGTATTAATTAGCGCTTGGTTCTAGTCCAAGGATTTAACCCGCCGCAGAAGCGGCCACTTAAACTCTGGAACTTTGGATCAATATGCCACTAAAACAGGGGGATGATCGACGCCTAAAGTCTTTCGTAAGATGTGCTTGGCTCACTGCGACCAGTGGACTTGCCCGGGTCCATTAGACACTTCTGGCCTATGATTTGAGCATAGGAGGAAGTGTAATGAGCAATCAAAGATATACCCCGGAATTCAAGGATGAAGCGGTTCGGCAAGTACTGGATCGCGGTTATCCGGTAGCTGATGTCGCCGAGCGCCTCGGCGTGTCGGCTCACAGCCTGTACAAATGGGTGAAGGCGGTTAAGCCGGATAACACCGAGCAGCAGGCCAACGAGCTGGTCGAGGCGAAAAGCGAGATCCTCAAGCTGCGCGCACGGCTGCGCCGCACCGAAGAGGAGCGCGATATCCTAAAAAAGGCTGCGCGGCAAGGTAGCGCGCGTTCTTCAGTGCACCCAGCGCATATGCCGGTAGCTTGGTTTTGATAAGAGATGTCCGACATCGCGCGAATTTATGTGTGGAAGATACGGTAGGCACAGCCCCGCCGAGCAATTTGCGCGCATCGTCAGCGGCAAGATCTCGGCCCGGCTTTCGGATAACGTCAGTTATAACCGACCGCCAGGGACGTTTCAGTTAATTACTCTGGTTGATCCCGAGACTGGAGTGATCAATCTAGGCCCCGCATGGTGGGGATTCATTCCCGGCTGGGCGGGCGACACGAAGCTCGCACCGATCAACGCGCGATCTGAAACAGCCTCTGAGAAAAAGCTCTTCGCCAAGTCCTTCGAGCACCAGCGGTGCGTTGTGGCCGCTGACTATTGGATTGAGTGGAAACGCGGCGGCGAACAAAAGCAGCCATATGCGATCCGACCCGCCGATGCCCAACCGTTTTTCTTCGCCGGCATCTGGTCGAAGGCCTCTCGCTTGCCGGCAGATCATTCAGCTTCGGGCGAGGTGACGTTCGCGATCCTCACAGGAGAGCCGAGCGAAGACATCGCGCATATCCATAACCGGCAGCCACAGGCGCTTACCGGCGCTGGTGCGCGCTCGTGGATCGATCCAGATATAGACGTGGACCAGGGGTACGAGATTCTCCGGGAACAGCGGTACTCGAGCTACGAATATTGGCCGATCGGCCAGCGCGTTGGCAGCCCCAAGAACGATGATCCGTCGATCCTCGACAAGGTAAATATCGGCTGACAAACTACCGAAACCGCTCTGTAACTATCTGATTAGATAGGGCGCGTATGTCCGAATTGTCCGCCATCATAAACCGCTATTATGCTTGAAGAACAAAGGAATAGGGCCGACATTAAAGCTAGATGGGGTGCAGAAGGTCGTAGGTTCAAATCCTGCTACCCCGACCATCTTTCTTTCCGGTGGCGCCGAGCGCGCCTCCGACTGCCGCGCCATGTGCAGTGGCGCAGGCCTCTAGGCTGTGCCCAGCCGCTCCTTCGACTTCCTGTCTCCCAGCGGCATGCGATGTTCGCTGCCCGAGCAGACTTCTTCTCGTAATGACGGCCGTGGTCGGGCGCTTTGCACCGTCGCCGAGCGGCGCCTTGCACATCGGTTCGCTGGTCGCCGCGCTGAGCAGCTTTCTTCAGGCGCGGGCCCAGGGTGGCCGTTGGCTGCTGCGAATGGACGATCTGGATACGCCTCGGGTCGAGCCGGGCGCGGCCGCGCGTATTCTTGACGCACTGAGGTTCTTCCAGCTCGAATGGGACGACGAGGTCCTTTATCAGGACGCGCGGCGCCCTGCCTACCGGCTCGCAATTGAACGCCTGAAACACGCCGGGCTGGCCTTCGACTGTGGCTGCACGCGTCGCGAGGCGCGCTCGGGTCGGGTCGGTATCGAGGGGCCTATCTATCCGGGTACCTGCCGCACGGGCCTACCGGCCGGCCGCCATGCACGCTCGGTGCGCTTTCGCGTGGGCGGGCAGCTTGTGAGGGTGGCCGACGCGGTGCGGGGCAGTTACGAACAGCGTCTCGATCGGGATATCGGTGATTTCGTGATCAGGCGTGCCGACGGCATTGTGGCTTATCAGCTTGCGACCGTGCTCGACGACGCCTACCAAGGCGTCACCGAGGTGGTGCGCGGCGCTGATTTGTTGTCATCGACGCCGCGACAGATCGCGCTTCAGCATGCGCTGGGTGTAGATACGCCTCGCTATGCGCATGTTCCGGTGGTGGTGGATGCCGCCGGAGAAAAACTGGGCAAGAGTACCGGCGCAATCCCACTCAGACCGGAAAAGCCCGGCGCGCAGCTGACGCGGTGTCTCGTCTGGCTCGGTCAGCGGCCGCCGGAGACCCTTTGGGACGCGAGCGCGCGTCGTGTGCTGAACTGGGGCGTCGACAACTGGTCGCTGGATTGCGTGCCGAAGGCGCTGGAAACAAAGGCTTAGTCTGCTAGAGCGGACACTGTCATCGCTGTTCGGTGCGAGCCAGGCTGTGCCTCTCCGGACTCCCCGCATTGATCCCCGTGGTGGATGGACTCGCTTGCTTCCGCCTCGCGTTCACTCGCTTGAGGCGGCTGTGCTACGGCCTCGCAAAGCTCACCAGCGTTCCCGATCCCAGCGCTCCGGGTTGGCCCAGTAGCGTGAGTTCAGCCAATCGGGTGTGGTCTTGTAGTCGCGGATATCGTATCGATAGACGGCGACGGCGGGGCCGATGCTGCGGCTATCGGGGCTGCGGCGAAAACCCAGGGCGATGAAATCGCTGATTGTCCAGCGCTCGGCCGCCTGGGCGCGCGTATCTACACAGACGAGCACGGTGCCGGCGAGCTGGTCGCGCAGACGGCTTATCAGCTGACGGCCTTCGCGCTTATTCAGTTCGCTAAGCATGGCCGGAAGCACGATCGCGAGGTCGAATCGTGCGGCCGTCAAATCCGTGTCGGACATGTCCGCTACGCTCGATGCCGTGCAGACAGCGCCATCGCGGGACGCGAGCGCCTGCAGCGCGTCTCGGCGCGTCGGATCTTGGCCCATCAGCAACAGCCGTGGCGGGGCATGCTCGTGGAGGCATCTTTCGAGATACGCGCGCAGTGGGTCGTTCGATGTTTCCATTGCGATAGGTTGCCCTGCCGATGATTGAACGCTCAAGCGGCGGTCTGTTAGTCGTCTAAGCTACTCGACCGATGCCGAGGGGCTTTACCATCGTCCGAGCGTCAGGCAAAAAAAAAGCCCGGCCTCCGAAGAGGCCGGGCCCGACTTCAAACAGTCGGTCTAACCGATTGTTACTGCTCGGTAACGTTCAGTTCGACGCGACGGTTCTGAGCGCGGCCAGCGGCCGTCTCGTTGGTCGCAACCGGGTTGGACTCGCCATGACCCTGCGTGCCGGTGATACGGCTCGAGGTGATGCCGTGCTGGATCAGGTACTGACGCACCGAGTCCACACGACGCTGGGAGAGGCCCTGGTTGTACTGTTCGGTGCCGATGCTGTCGGTGTAGCCATCGATACGGAACTTCACTTCAGAGCTGGCCTGCAGCGCGTCAACAACGTTGTTGAGGCGGTTTTCGGCCTGCATCGTCAGCTTGGCGGAATCGAACTCGAAGGTCACGCCCTTGAGGACGATCGGGGCCTTCTTCTCGATCGGGCAGCCACGTGCGTCGACTTCCGTGCCACGCGGGGTGCCGGGGCACTGGTCGTTGGCATCGATCACGCCGTCGCCGTCGCTATCCATCGGCTGGGCCGGAGCGGGCGCCGGAGCCGGCTCGGCAGCAGCCGTCGGGGGAGCACCCAGCGGGATCTGAAGACCCAGCGACAGGATATGGTCGTCGTAACGCTGATCTTCGTAGCCGGCGCCGTAGATGTCCGCGGAATCCACGGTGGTGTAACGGTAGCGGTACTCAGCACGCACGGCCAGGCCGTAGTCGTTCAGCTGATACATGTAACCCAGACCGGCGTCCAGGAAGTCGGTGTCGGCATCGTCGCCAACGCTGGTGGTGACGCCGTTCTGCTCAATGGCGCCGAAGCCCGGATCGGTCTTGCCCCAGGCTGCGCCGAGGATGCCGTAGACCGGCAGCGTGTCGCGGGCCGGGAAGAACAAGGCGTCGAGACCGAAGCCGTACAGGTCGGCGTCGCTGCTGTCACCACCGTTGACCTGCTGGTCCGGGTTGAAATAGAAGCCGAACAGCTCCAGGTTCAACCAGCTGTTGATCGGCTTACCGATCGCCAGCGTGGCGCCGATGCTGTCGTCGTTGTCGGTATTCAGCGAGCCGAAGCTGCTGCCGGGGCCGCCGACGGTGTCGTTGTCGAAGAAGCCGTAGCTGACCATCGGCGCCACGTAGAAGCGCTTGTCCTGCGGCGTATCCATCTGCGCCATGGCGCTGCCCGCGAATGCGAGCCCCAGCGCGCCAGCAACACCTGCGGTAAGCGGTTGCTTGAATTTCATAGTTCAAAACTCCCTTGAACGGGTTTAGGTTTGTTGTGCGGTCCCATTCACCGAACTGGCGAACAAGCGTTCCCAAACCGGTGACGTGCAACCGGATTATGGAGGTTATCGCTGGAATTAGCAATTAATTATCGTGCTTGTGCTGTACGTCGTAAGCTGTAATGATCCGCGCCCGCAACGCACCCCCAATGAATAGGAAAGTCAATGGATACCAACGCTGTGAACACCCGCATGCAGGAATTGCGCGCGCGTCTTGGCGACCTCAGGGGGTATCTTTGACTACGCTGAAAAAAAAGACCGACTAGACGAAATCGATGCCGAGCTCGCCCAGGGCGATATATGGGCTAACGATCCGGACAAGGCGCAGGCTTTCGGTCAGGAAAAGGCGCGGCTGGAAGAAGTTGTTCGGCCCATGGAGAAGTCGCTTACGATCCTGGACGACAGCGAGGAGCTTGTGGAGCTGGCGGCCATGGAAGAGGACGCCGCGGTAATCGAGGATGTCGCTGCCGAGCTCGATGCGGTGGAGTCGCATCTGAAGAGTCTGGAGTTTCAGCGCATGTTCTCCGGCGAAGCAGACGCGAGCAACGCGTTCGTCGATATCCAGTCCGGCTCGGGCGGTACGGAAGCGCAGGACTGGGCCGAAATGCTGTTGCGCATGTACCTGCGCTGGTGTGAACGTCGAGGCTTCGCCACCGAGGTCACCGAGCTTTCGCCGGGTGAAGTGGCCGGTATCAAGAGCGCAACGGTTGCCGTGACCGGCAGCTATGCCTATGGCTGGCTGCGAACGGAAACCGGCGTACACCGTCTGGTACGCAAGTCGCCGTTCGATTCCGGCGCGCGGCGCCACACCTCGTTTGCCGCGGTATTCGTGGCGCCGGAAATCGATGACGAGATTTCCATCGATATCGATCCATCGGATCTGCGGGTGGATGTCTACCGTGCCAGCGGCGCGGGCGGGCAGCACGTCAACCGTACCGAGTCGGCGGTACGAATCACGCATAATCCCACGGGCATCGTTGTTCAGTGTCAGAACGACCGTTCCCAGCACAAGAACCGTGCGACCGCGATGAAGCAGCTGCAGTCCAAGCTGTATGAACGAGAGCTGGCGGCACGTCGGGCTGAAGCCGAGGCCACCGAGGCCGACAAGTCGGATATCGGCTGGGGCAGTCAGATTCGTTCCTACGTGCTCGATCAGTCGCGCATCAAGGACCTGCGTACGGGCGTGGAAGTGGGCAATACCCAGGCGGTGCTCGACGGCGATCTGGACGCGTTCGTCGAGGAAAGCCTCAAGCAAGGGCTGTGAAACACAGGCACCGGGCCTGACAGCCATTCTTAAATATATACAGGGACGACACGACATGACCGATACCGGGGCCAGCGACACCGATACCCACCGTCTGGTTGCCCAGCGCAAGGAGAAACTTCAGGCGTGGCGCGAGCAGGGTGCGGCTTTCCCGAACGATTTTCGCCCCGACGCGCTCGCGGGCGAGTTGCAGCGCGCCCACGCCGACGACGATGCGGACACATTGGATGAACGCGCGCAGCAGGTAGCGGTCGCCGGCCGGCTGCTGGCTAAACGCGTCATGGGCAAGCTCAGCTTTGCCACGCTTCAGGACCGCAGTGGCCGTATTCAGTTGTTCGTGCAGCGCGACCTGCTGGGCGAAGACGCCTACAAGGCGTTCAAGCAGCTGGATATAGGCGATATCGTCGGCGTGCGCGGTGCGCTGTCGCGGACCAACAAGGGCGAGCTCTCGGTTCGCGCGACCGAGCTGCGCTTGCTCACCAAGTCGCTGCGACCGCTGCCGGAAAAATGGCATGGCCTGGCCGATACCGAGGCACGCTATCGTCAGCGTTATGTCGATTTGATCATGCACCCGGACTCGCGTGCCGTATTCATGGCCCGCAGCGCGATCGTGCGCGGGGTGCGGGACTTCTTCGAATCCCGTGATTTCCTCGAGGTGGAAACCCCGATGCTGCAGGCCATCCCCGGTGGCGCAGCAGCACGCCCGTTCGTGACCCACTACAACGCGCTGGATCACGACTTCTATCTGCGTGTCGCCCCCGAGCTTTATCTTAAGCGCCTCGTAGTCGGCGGCCTCGAGAAGGTGTTCGAGCTCAACCGCAATTTCCGTAATGAAGGGGTGTCGACCCGGCACAACCCCGAGTTCACGATGCTCGAGTTTTATCAGGCATATGCGGACTACCACGACCTGATGGATCTGATCGAGTCATTGCTGCGGGACCTGTCGGCCCATGTCGAGGCGCGCCATGCTCAGGCCTGCAGCGAGCAGGCGATACGTTTTGATGCGCCGTTCGAGCGCCTGTCGATGCGCGACGCGGTGCTCAAGTACAACAGCAATATCGAGCCACAAGATATTGATGGGATAGATAAATTATCCGATACGGCAACTCGCCACGGGGTCAAGGGCGAGGCGGGCTGGGGTTATGGCAAATGGCTCACCGAGCTGTTCGAGCATACGGTCGAGCATCGGCTGGAAACGCCCACCTTCATCATCGATTACCCGGCCGAGGTTTCGCCGCTGGCGCGCCGTCGCGACGACGATCCGGATGTGACCGAACGCTTCGAGCTGTTCGTTGCCGGCCGCGAGATTGCCAACGGCTTCTCCGAGCTCAACGATGCCGAAGATCAGGCCGAGCGATTCGCAGCGCAGGCCGATGCCAAGGCGGCTGGCGACGACGAAGCCATGTACTACGACGCCGACTACGTCAACGCGCTCGAATACGGCCTGCCGCCAACAGCCGGCGCCGGTATCGGTATCGATCGCCTGGTGATGCTGTTGACCGGTCGCAGCGCGATCCGCGACGTGCTGTTGTTTCCGCAGCTGCGTCCGCAGGGGCAGTAATCGAGAGCCGCTGCGACCGGTCGGCCCGACGCTTGCGGCGGCGCTAGACCGGCGTCGGGTAAGGCAGCTCGCCCGGCTCCAGCGTGGCGTTGGCGGTGGCAAGCGGTTGCTGGGCGGCGCTCGTTTTGAGCACCGCCAGCAGCGTGCCCCGACTCGGCTCGGCGGATGGCGCGGCGTAGAGCACCGTGCCCGCACGTTCGCCCTGGTCATCGAGCACGTCGCTGCCGGGCGCGGGCATTTCGCCTTGCCAGAACAGCCGGTACATACGGCGCGTGAGTTTGCCGCGGTAGTGCAGCCGTGCAATGACCTCCTGGCCGGGATAGCAGCCCTTGTCGAAATCGATGGCCTGCAACCAGTGCAGGTTGAGCATCTGGGGGACGAACAGCCCCTGTGTGGCCGGCGCCAACGCCGGTATGCCGGCATCGATTTCCTCGGCCAGCCAGTCGGGCGCGTCGGTCGCGATCGGGTGTTGCGCGACCCCATGCTCGTTCGGAGAAATTTCCAGGGCGCGTGGTTCGTCGCCCGCGCCGGCAGACAGACCCAGCAGCACGGCGTCGCCGGCGGTGCGTACTCGTGACGCGGCGGGCAGGTCACCTCCGCGGCGACCCACGATACGAAGCGTATCGCGACCGTCGTGAAGCTTCACCGCCGCGCGCAACACGTACATCTGTAAGCGCTTGATCAGGCCGCCGATGAGCGATTCCGGCACCACGAGCCAGTAGCCTTCGTCGCGCTCGCAAACGCGTGCGACCATCTGCGCTCGGCCCTTGGCGTCGCACCAGGCGGCCAGGAAGTGGCGGTCCTGGCCCAGCCGCATCACGTCGTTGGTAAGCTGGGCGCGCAGGAAATCGGCCGCATCGGGGCCGGTGACGGCGATGACGCCAAGCGCGCTTGGCGCCGCGGCGGTGGAATCGGTCATAGGTGCATCCAAGTCTTGTGTGGCTCGTATTCTAGCCATAGCGTAAAGTCGCTGTTATATGCAGCTGGGCCGGTCGGTTCAGCCAATGTTCACATTGCCAGAAATCCGACACGGGTTTAGAGTATCGCCATGTCAGACGAACGTTTGTCCGCTGAGGACGACTCCCAAGCCGGCGCTCCCGCCCGGTCGCAAGAGCAAGAGTCCGCGCCGCAGCCCGCCGATTCCAGCCCGCCCGCCAAGCCCAATACGCTCGATCTTCCGCCCGAATACGGCGGTCGCAAGGGCCCGGAGCCCGTGCGCTACGGGGATTGGGAGAAGAACGGACGCTGCATCGATTTCTGACCCCCTTATCACGTTCTTTTCATTGCCATTTCGGGGACCTTCATGAGTCAACAGGCTAACCGCCCGCTATCGCCGCATCTGCAGATCTATCGCTGGCAGATCTCGATGCTTACGTCGATCGCGCATCGCGCGTCCGGCATCGTTCTTGCGCTGGGCAGCGTATTCCTTGCCGTATGGCTAATCGCCGCTGCCAGCGGCCCGGATGCTTTTTCCAGCGTCAACGGCTTCGCAGCCTCCTGGTTCGGCCAGTTGTTGATGTTCGGGTGGTCGTTCGCACTGTTCTACCACCTGTGCAACGGCATCCGCCACCTGGTATGGGACGTGGGCATCGGCCTGGATCTGGAAACCGCGCGCATGACCGGCTATGTCGCGATTGGCGTCGCCGCCGCGCTGACCCTGTTTGTCTGGATCTGGGCGTTCATCGCCTGATCGACTCGATTTAGTGTTCCGGGAGATTTAAATGAGCAGTATTCGTTCATCGCTAGCCAGCGCGCGCGGGCTAGGCAGCGCCAAGACGGGCGTGTCGCATTGGTGGTTTCAGCGTGTCAGCGCGGTCGCGCTCGTGCCGCTGACCCTGTGGTTCGTTGCCTGTCTGGCCTCGCAGCTGGGCGCCGATTACTCCAGCGTTACCGACTGGCTGTCGTCGCCGTTGCAGGCGTCGCTGCTGGCGATCTATCTGGCCGCGATCTTTTTCCATTCGCAGCTCGGCCTGCAGATCATTATTGAAGACTACGTACACCACGAAGGCGCGAAGATGGCGCTGCTGATTGGTTTCCAGCTTCTCAATATTCTGCTGGCCGTGGCCGCTATCTTTTCCGTCATCATGATTCTTGTAGGAGCCGCCTGATGAGCGAAAGCTACGACATCATCGACCACCAGCACGACGTCGTGGTGGTGGGTGCCGGTGGTTCCGGTCTGCGCGCCACGCGCGGCCTGGCAGACGCCGGCCTTTCCACTGCCTGTATCACCAAGGTCTTTCCCACCCGTAGCCACACCGTGGCGGCCCAGGGCGGTATTGCATCCGCGCTCGGCAACATGGGCGAGGACGACTGGCGTTGGCACGCCTATGACACCATCAAGGGTGGTGACTGGCTGGGCGATCAGGACGCCATTGAATACCTCACCAAGGAGGCTATTCCGGCGATCATCGAACTCGAGCACGACGGCGTGCCGTTCTCGCGGACCGAAGACGGCCGGATCTATCAGCGCCCGTTCGGCGGCATGACCACGCACTTTGGCGAAGGGACTGCACAGCGCACCTGTGCTGCGGCCGACCGTACCGGCCATGCGCTGCTGCATACGCTTTATCAGCAGTCGCTCAAGGCGCGTGCCGAGTTCTTCATCGAATACTTCGCCATCGACCTGCTGATGACCGAAGATGGCGAATGCCGCGGCGTGCTGGCCTGGGATCTCCAGGGCGGGCAGCTGCATCGCTTCCGTGCCCACCAGGTCATTCTGGCCACCGGCGGTTACGGCCGTGCCTACTTCTCCTGCACCTCCGCGCATACCTGCACGGGCGACGGCATGGGCATGGCGCTGCGCGCCGGCCTGCCGCTGCAGGATCCCGAATTCGTGCAGTTTCATCCGACCGGTATTTACGGCGCGGGCTGCCTGATCACCGAAGGCGCACGCGGCGAGGGTGGTTATCTGACCAACTCGGAAGGCGAGCGCTTCATGGAGCGCTATGCGCCGAACGCCAAGGATCTGGCGTCGCGCGACGTGGTTAGCCGTGCCGAAACGGTCGAGATCAACGAAGGCCGCGGCGTGGGCGAGAACAAGGACCACACGCTGCTGCATCTTGAGCATCTTGGTCCGGAAGTGCTGCACGAGCGCCTGCCGGGCATCACCGAAACCGCGATGATCTTCTCCGGCGTGGATGCCACCAAGGAGCCGATCCCGGTGCTGCCCACCGTGCATTACAACATGGGCGGCGTGCCCACCAACGCCTTCGGCGAAGTGGTCACGCTCAAGGACGGCGATCCGGATTCGGTCGTGCCCGGGCTGATGGCGGTCGGCGAAGCCGGCTGTGTGTCGGTACACGGGGCCAATCGTCTGGGCTCCAACTCGCTGCTCGACCTGGTCGTGTTCGGCCGTGCGGCCGCACACCGTTGTACGGAAGTCGTGCGCAAGGGCGCGCCGCATCGGGGTGATATCAAGGCCTCGGAAGAGAAGGCCCTGAGCCGTTTCGACAAGCTGCGTTACGCCAAGGGCGACACGCCCACGGCCGAGCTGCGTTCGAGCCTGCAGAACTCCATGCAGAAATACGCGGCCGTGTTCCGCAACACCGAGAGCCTGGAAACCGGCGCCAAGCAGATCAGCGAGGAAGTCGAGGCGTTTGCCAACGTCGGCGTGACCGACCGCTCGATGACCTGGAACAGCGATCTGGTGGAAACCCTGGAGCTCGAGAATCTGCTTGGCTGTGCAATCACGACGATGCACGCCGCTGCCAATCGCAAGGAAAGTCGCGGCGCGCACGCGCACGAGGAATACACCGAGCGCGACGACGAGAACTGGATGAAGCACACGCTCATCTGGCACCACGGCGGCCCGGATACGCAGATCGACTATCGGCCCGTGCACATGAACCCCATGACGGACGATATGGAGCATGTGCCGCCGAAGAAGCGGACCTACTAACGCATAACATCGTCGCCGGCCGTCAGGCCGGCGGCCTGCCACTGAGTAATGGAGGCCTGTCATGGCTGAATTCCGACTGCCGAAGAATTCGCGCATCGCCAAGGGCAAGAAGTTCGAGGCGCCCAAGGGTGCGAAGAACGTCAAGACGTTCCGTATCTATCGCTGGGAACCCGAATCGGGCGAGAACCCGCGCGTTGACAGCTTTGCTATCGACCTCGACAAGTGCGGGCCGATGGTTCTCGATGCGGTCATCAAGATCAAGAACGAGATCGACCCCACGCTGACCTTCCGTCGCTCCTGTCGTGAAGGCATCTGTGGTTCCTGTGCGTTCAATATCGACGGCAAGAACACGCTGGCCTGCACCACGCGCATCACCGATATCGATGGCGACGTGCGTATCTATCCGCTGCCGCATATGCCGGTGGTCAAGGATCTGGTGCCGGACCTGACGCACTTCTACGCTCAGCTCGAATCGATTGAGCCGTGGATCAAGACGGATACGCCGGCACCGACCCGCGAACGCCTGCAAACGCCCGAGGACCGCGCCAAGCTTGACGGTCTTTACGAGTGCATTCTGTGTGCCTGCTGCTCGACCTCCTGCCCGAGCTACTGGTGGAACCCGGAACGCTATCTCGGCCCGGCCGTGCTGCTGCAGGCCTATCGCTGGATCGTGGATTCGCGCGACGAGGCCACCGGCGACCGTCTCGACGACCTTGAAGACCCGTTCAAGCTGTATCGGTGCCATACCATCATGAACTGCACCAATACCTGCCCCAAGGGTCTGAACCCGGCCAAGGCGATTGCCGAAACCAAGAAGCTGCTGCTCGAACGCCGCGGCTGATTGCTTCCTTGGCCCGCCGGCGCCGGCGGGCCATTCCCCTAGGCCGATCCAGGTCGGCCCTTCCCACCCGAGCAAACCATGAGCGAAAAATCGCGCATACGTTGGCTGTGCCGGCGCGGAATGAAGGAGCTCGACGTGCTCCTCGAACGCTTCGTGGCCAACGAGTACGATGACCTCGACGAACGCGAGCAGGCAGGGCTGCGCGAGCTGTTGGAAATGGAAGATCCGGATCTTTACGCGCTCGTGATGGGGCGCATGGAAGCGCCAACGCAGGTGCAGGTGGATCTGCTTTCGCGTATCCGCCAATTCCAGCGGCCGCAGGGCGCTGCGCGGTAACCGATGTCGAATCCGTTCGCCGATACGTTGCACATGCGTGTGCGCGTCTCGGCGGCGCACCGCGTCTTTGTCCTCGGCCTGCACGGGGCAGCGGCCTTCGTCATCCTTTATCTGGCCATCGCACGCCCGTGGCTGATAGCGCTGCTGCCGGTGGTCGCTGTTGCGGGCTACCGCAGCTATTGCAATGCGTTACTCGAGCGCGCCGGCAGTATCGTGCGCCTGCGCTATCCCACGGACGGTCCGTGGCGCTGGCAAACGCGGAATGGCGTCTCGCATAGCGGCCGTCTCACCCACGCCTTTAGCGCCGGCGACTGGCTCGTAGTACTACGCCTGCGTGAAGACGGCGATTGGTTTAGGGAGCGCAGCTGCGTGCTGTTTGCAGATGCGCTGGATGCGCCAACCCATCGCCGGCTCCGCGCTCGACTGACGATTGCGCCGGATCCACGCCGCGCCGATCCGGCATGATCGGCCTGACCCGGCTCTTCGGCCTGGCGTTGGCCATAAGCCTGCTTGCTGGTATGGGCCAAGGACTGGCCGCCGGTGCGGGCACGGCGCATATTCGTTGGACGGCGTGCCCGGCCATGCCGGACGCGCCCAGTGCCGCACAGGTCGAATGCGGATGGCTGTCGGTCGGCGCGAAGATCCGCGGTCAGCCGCTACGACTCCGATTCGCGGTGCTGCGAGCACATCCGGATCGTCACGACCCGAAGCCGGTGTTGTATGTGCCGGGCGGGCCCGGAGAAAGCGCAGGCCTCGACGCGGCCGGGTTGGTCGGTTGGCAGCGCTGGCAGCAGCGCGCCGGCTGGCCCCACGATATCGTGCTGATGGACCCGCGGGAGACCGGTGAAAGCCGTCCGCGTATCGGTTGCTCGGCGAAGCCTGTCGTGCCGCTGCGAGCGCCGGCTTCGCCGCAGGCAGACAAGGGCTTCGCGCAGGAGGCGGCGATCATCCAGCACTGCCTGGATCGACTGGGCCCCAAGGGCATGCAAGCGCTCGGGCCCGGGCCGCAAATCGCGGATATGTATGCGCTGCTCGACGGTCTGGGTGTCGATCGGGCCACGCTCTGGGGCGTCTCCTACGGCACCCGAATTGCCATGCTGTTCGCGCGGCGCTATCCCGAACGAATAAGCGCGCTGGTGCTCGATTCTGTCGTGCCATTCGACCGTAACGAGCTTGCCGCCTTGCCGCTGCAAATCGACGGCGCTATCCGGCGCTTGCAGGACGTCTGTGCGCAGGTCGGCGACTGTGCGTCGTCTGCGCCGCAGCGAACGCTCGCCGCGCTGTTGGCGCGTTATCGACGTCAGCCGCCGGTGGTCGCACTGCTGCCTTATCGCGGCCTGCCGCCGTTATTTGAAATCACCCCCTATCGACTGCTGCTGATGGTGTTATTCGCGGCCTACGACAGTGGTCGGGAGGCGGATACCGTCGCCCGCATCGAGCGTGCCCTTAGAGGCGAAACGGCGGCGCTGGTCCCACTGGCTGCGCGGGTCGCGGCTCAGGGCAGCAGTCGTTCACGCAGCGCCGCGACGTTCTGGGCGACCCGCTGTGCCCTCGACAACGAGCGCGCCAACCCGGCTTTGGCCTGGCAACAGACCCTGTCGGCCATGCCGCTGATCGCGCCGTATCTGCGCCACGCGCCGCAGGGGTCGGTATGCACGCAATGGCCGCTGCCACGCTACCAGGCAGGCAATACGCTGCCGGCACGGCCGATGCTGGTGCTCTCGGGCGAGGCGGATGTGCTCACGCCGCCGGCCTGGGGACAGGCGTTCGCAGCCGCTTATTTATCGGCGCGATGGATACAGGTAGCCAACGCCGGCCATGCGCCGACGCTGTCCAATCCAAGCGCAATGCGAGCGGTGGCGGATTTTCTGGCCGCGCCAAGCCTCGGCGCTGGCAGCACGCCTCAGAGCGGGCGGTAACTCACGCCCGGGCCGCTGTCGCGAGGGTGCTCGGGCGAGAGCACCGTATGCATGGCCCGCGGCAGGGTATGCGGAAAATCGCTGATGTAATGCAGGCCGCGGCTTTCCCGCCGATCCAGGGCGCTGCGGATGATCAGTTCGGCAACCTGCGCGAGGTTGCGCAGCTCCAGCAGCCCCGGCGTCACGCGGAAACTGCCGTAGTAGTCATGAATTTCGCGGCGCAGCAGCTCGATACGATGCAGTGCCCGTTCGAGTCGCTTGGTAGTGCGCACAATGCCGACATAGTCCCACATGAAGCGACGCAGCTCCTGCCAGTTATGGGCGACGACGACTTCCTCGTCGGAATCCGTCACTCGTGATTCGTCCCAGGCCGGCAGGGCGACGGGCTGGACGCGATCGTCGCGGCTTTCAATATCGGCGGCGGCGGCGCTGGCATAGACGATGCATTCCAGCAGCGAATTGCTGGCCATGCGATTGGCGCCGTGCAAACCAGTGAAAGCGCATTCGCCAATCGCATAGACACCGGGAATATCGGTGCGCCCGGCCAGATCGGTTATCACGCCGCCGCAGGTGTAATGGGCGGCCGGTACCACCGGCAGCGCTTCCTTGCTCATATCCAGGCCGAGTTCCAGGCAGCGGGCATTAATGGCCGGGAAATGTTTTTCAATGAACGGCTTGCCGGCATGGGTGATATCCAGCCATACATGCGGCTGGCCGGTGCGCTTCATTTCCGCGTCGATTGCCCGGGCCACCACGTCGCGCGGCGCGAGTTCGGCGCGCTCGTCGTGGCGGGGCATGAAACGGCTGCCGTCCGCGAGGCGCAGCAGTGCGCCTTCGCCGCGCAGGGCTTCGCTGATCAGAAAAGAGCGCGCCTTTGGATGATAGAGGCAGGTCGGGTGGAACTGCATGAATTCCATGTTCGCCACCCGCGCTCCGGCACGCCAGGCCATGGCGATGCCGTCGCCGCTGGCGGCATGCGGATTGCTGCTATAGAGATAGACCAGATTTGCACCGCCGGTGGCCAGTACGACCTGGTCGGCGGCGAACGTGAATACGGTATCCGCCTCGATATCCAGCACGTATACGCCGCGACAGCGCCCGCCGGGTTCGTCGGCGTCGGCGGTCACGATCAGCTCCACCGCCATATGGTGTTCGAACACCGTAATCCGTTCGCTGGCGCGGGTCAGTCCTTCCAGCGTGGTTTCCACGGCGCGCCCCGTGGCATCGTCGGCATGGATGATCCGGCGGTGACTATGTCCGCCTTCGCGGTTCAGATGATAGGCATAGCCCGACTCGTTGTCGGTCTCTTCGGCGCGTGTGAACGGTACGCCGCGCTCGATCAGCCATTCGATCGCAGCGCGCGAGTGCGACACCGTATGCCTTACCGCGGCTTCGTCGCACAGGCCCGCGCCGGCAGCCAGCGTATCGGCCACATGGGCGTCCACGCTGTCCTCGGCATCAAGTACCGCCGAGATGCCGCCCTGGGCGTAGAGCGTGCTGCCCTCGGCCAGCGCGCCCTTGGAAATCACCGCGATACGACGCCCGCTACGGGCCAGGCGAAGGGCGAGCGTAAGGCCGGCCGCGCCGCTGCCTACGACGACGACATCGAAGCGTTTGCATACCGGGGATTCGGTCGACTGCATGACGAAAGCACGTTGCGTCGCTACACTGAGCCTCTCGACGCGTAGGCGTCTCATTCGGTTGTGTAGCGAAAAGATGACGGCTGGCAGCATAGCGCAAAATCAGTGCGAACTTATTTGCGAATCCGCGGTCTACGTGGATAACGGCGTCTTGGTACGCAACAACGAAGAGGTTAATTCGCGCATCGATTGCTCTGGCTTTCCAGATGTCCGGCGCTGCAGATAGATGACTGAAGACGTCAGCGACGAGCAACTGGTAGCCCGCGCCCAGTCCGGCGACGATCGTGCCTTCGACTTGCTCATCCGCAAGTATCAGCACAAGGTCGTCAAGCTGGTGGCACGCTACGTGAGCCCGGCAGACGCGCCGGACGTGGCGCAGGAAGCCTTCATCAAGGCCTACCGCGCGCTCAAAGGGTTCAAGGGCAATAGCGCTTTCTATACATGGCTCTATCGCATATCCATCAACACCGCGAAAAACTTTCTGGTGGCCCGTTCACGGCGCCCGGCGAGTCAGGACATCGATGTCGCCGATGCCGAGGCCTTCGGCCATACGGAGCGGTTTTCGGAAGGCGATACGCCCGAGGCGTTGCTGGAAAGCGAAGAGATACGCGATGCGGTGATCGGTGCCATCCGCGAATTACCCGAGGATTTGCGTACCGCGATCATGCTCCGCGAGCTGGATGGCATGAGCTACGAAGAGATTGCACAATCAATGGATTGCCCCGTGGGCACGGTACGCTCGCGTATCTTTCGTGCCCGGGCGGCAATCGAGCAGAAACTGGTGTCCCTGTCGGACAAGTGAGGTCAGCATGAACGAGCAGTTTTCCGCGTTTCTAGACGGCGAGGCCACTCGCGACGAAGCGGACGCAGTAGTCAGCGCCTTGCTACGCGATGAGCAGCTTCGTGAAAGCTGGGGTCGCCAGCACTGGCTGCGCACCACGCTGCGTGCCCACAATGGTGAAATGGCGGTGCCGCTGGACTGCAATTTCTCCGACCGTGTAATGGCGGCGATCGCACAGGATCGACCGGAAACCGCGGCGGCGCGTCCGGTGGCGGTGCCGATGCGGGTTGCAGCACGACGGCGCTGGCGCAGCATGGCCGGTCTGGCCGCAGTGGCGTCGGCGGCCGGTATCGTGCTGCTGGTGAGCAACCCGCTACGACAGGACGCAACGACGGGCAACAGTCTGGCCAGCGCCTCCGGCAACGGTGCCCCGGCCGCGACGTCGGTGGCCGCGCAGGGCAATGCGGCCGGCATGGGCGGGGCGCAGGCGATGGTCGCCTCCAACGAACTGTCCAGCGACATGCTGCGCCAGGCAGGCCCGAGCCAGGCGGCGGTACAGCGCGGTCCGGCAGACCACTGGTCGGTGTCGGATCCGGCGCTTGAAGACGAACTCAACGGTTATCTGGTCGAGCATAACGGCCTGGCGCGCGGCTACGGCATGTCGGGCACCACGCCGGGCTTCGTGCGCGTGGCTACCTATGGGCAGGATACGCCGCAGTGACGAGAGCGCTTCCTGCGTTCCTGCTGCTGTTTTTTCTGACGGCACTTTCGGCGGCCGCGCAGGCCGCCGATGGTGAAGCATCCGCTAGTGCCGAGGCCGACGGCTCCCTAAACGCGCTGCTTGCCAAGGCGTCCGAGGCGGTTCGTAGTGAAACCTACCGCGGTATTATCGTTTATCTGCGTGAGGGCCAGCTCGACACGCTGCGGGTGATTCATCGCCGGCGCGATGGCCTGGAGCAGGAGCGGCTGGTTTCGTTGACGGGTCAGCCGCGCGAAGTCATTCGGCGCGGTGGGGTGGTCACCTCGATTCTGCCGCAGAACAAGGTCGTGCTGATTTCACAACGCAAGCACGACGGGTTGCTGGGTAGCGTTGCGCAGTTTTCTGCCGACCGCATGGGCGAGCACTACCGGGTAACCGATATGGGCCAACGCCGCCTGGCGGACCGGGTGGGTCGGCTTATCAGTATCGAACCGCTCGACGGATACCGGTACGGCTATCGCATGCTTATCGACGACGAGACACGGCTGCCGCTGAAGCTTGATCTGATCAGCGACAACAACGTGCTCGAGCAGCTCATGTTTACCCAGGTCGAGTTTCCGAAGTCGATCGACGACGACGAATTCGAGCCGGGTTACGACATCGACGGCTTTCGCGTGGTCAAGCACCAGGCCGTCCAGGTCGAAGACAAGCCGGTGCCCGAAGACGCATGGAAGCCCACCGACCTGCCGCCCGGTTTCGAGCTTGCCGAAGACGGTGTGCGCCGCGTGACCGAAAGCGGTTTCGTGCGCCAGATGCTGTTCACCGACGGCGTGGCTGCGGTATCTGCGTTCATCGCACCGGCCGGGCTGCGCAAGCCCCTGGAAGGGGCGACCACCATGGGCGCAGTGAACGCCTACGGGCATGTAGTCGAAGATACGCAAATCACGGTAGTGGGCGAAGTGCCGGCGCGCACCGTCAAGCGCATCGCCGAGAATCTGGTACGCGAAACCCAGTCGGCGAGCCGTAACGTTTCCCCCTGACGCGGGCGGCCGGCTAAGCTAACCTTGCACCCCCTTGGCCATCGCTCGTTATCGGGCACGGCCGGGAATCGCAAGACATCGACCAAAGCGAGTCGCCATGAATTCTCAAGCCCGTGCCCTACGCCTGTTTTTGCTGCTGGTCGTCATGCTTACGCTGCTGGCCGGCTGCGGCGACGACGAGCCCGCGCCGGTGGCAAGCACCGGTCAGTTGCCCGACTTCACCGGCCTGGTCAAACAGGTATCGCCGGCGGTGGTCAATATAAGCGCGGCGCCGGCCGAAGCCGCCGAACAGGGCGGTGAGGGCGAAAACGGGCCGCTGGAAGGCTGGCTGCGTCGCTTTTTCGAAGACGGCGGGCCGGGCGAGCAGTCGCCGTTGCCGCCGGGCGGTTCGCCGCATGCCTCGCTGGGCTCCGGCTTCATCATCTCCGACGACGGCTATATCCTGACCAACCGCCACGTGGTGGCCAACGCGGGTCAGATCGTGGTCAAGCTCAACGATCGACGCCAGCTGGTCGCCGACGTCGTGGGCCAGGATAGCTATAGCGATCTGGCCGTGCTCAAGGTTGATGCCAGCGATCTGCCGACGGTCAAGGTCGGGAATCCGGACAAGCTGGAGGTCGGCTCCTGGGTGGTGGCGATCGGTTCGCCGTTCGGCTTCGAGACCTCGGTGACCGCCGGTATCGTGTCGGCCAAGCAGCGTAGCCTGGCAAGCGATCAGTACGTGCCGTTCCTGCAAACCGACGTGGCCATCAACCCCGGTAATTCGGGCGGGCCGCTGTTCGATCTGGCCGGTGAAGTGGTCGGCATCAACTCCCAGATCTATAGCCAGACCGGCGGTTATCAGGGCGTATCCTTCGCCATTCCGATCGATATCGCCATGGACGTGGCGAAACAGCTGCGCGATAGCGGCAGCGTCACCCGGGGCTGGCTCGGGGTACAGATCCAGGACGTTGATCGCGAGCTGGCGGAGTCGTTTCGCCTCAAGCGCCCGGAAGGCGCGCTGGTCGCCCGGGTCATGCCCGACAGCCCCGCCCAGGCCGCGGGACTGCAGGCCGGCGACGTGATTCTGTCGTTCAACGACCAGCCCGTCGATTCGGCGGCGTCGCTGCCGCCGCTGGTGGGTACGGTCGCCCCCGGTGAAAGTGCGGGCGTGACGGTACTGCGCGACGGTGAACGTGAAACCATCGAGGTCACGATCGAGAAACTGCCCAAGGATCTGTCCGCGGCGACCGCGCCCGAGCAGGCAGAAAAACCGGCCGAGCAACCCTACGGGCTGACGCTGGAGTCGTTGGATACGGCAGCACGACGTGAACTCGATCTCGAGCAGGGCGGCGTACGAGTCACCGATGTCGCCGACGGCGCCGGCGCCGATGCCGGGCTGGAACCGGGCGATGTCGTGCTCGCGGTGGGCTCTCGCCATGTGGAGGATGTCGCGTCGCTGCGCGAAGCGCTCGATGACGCCGACGGCGCGGTGGCATTGCTCGTTTTGCGTGATGACCGTCGCCTGTATCTGGCGATGCGTCCGAAAAACAAGTGATGGTCGCCGTGCTCGGCTGAAACTCGCGGCGTTGAGCGCGTATACTCTTGCTCGATCGCATCGCCTCGGCTGTTCTTGCCGGGGCGATTGTTTTATGTCGCCTTCGCGCGCTGCAATGAAGTCCTGATGCAATCACGCATACGCAACTTTTCCATCATCGCCCATATCGACCACGGCAAGTCGACCCTGGCGGATCGTTTCATTCAGGCATGCCGTGGGCTGACCGAACGTGAAATGGCCGAACAGGTGCTCGATTCGATGGATCTCGAGCGCGAGCGCGGTATCACCATCAAGGCCCAGGCGGTCACGCTCGATTACGAGGCGGCCGACGG
>NZ_CAXGSH010000030.1:0-37222 GCF_964012375.1 uncultured Salinisphaera sp. | reverse complement strand
TAGGTTGGATTAGCCAAGCGTAATCCAACACGGAACGAAGGCAGTTTCGGCCGTTCGCCTACGTCACTCCAGCTGCGTGCCTGCGCTCATGTCGGCTTACGGCCTGCGGCCTAAGCCGACCTTGTATGTTGATGCCCAGCGCCTGATACGCGACCAGGCGCTATGCGCCGGGCAAGCAGAATGAAGCCGACCTGAGGCATAAAAGCCTGCTCTTCTGTAGATCAGACTTGCCCGGCGCGCTTCACGCTGTCGAGACTGGACGGTATGCCAAGACACGGCCCGCCGTGGCCGAGAGTCTGAATGAACAAGGCAAGTCGACACGCATCGATACAGGGTCGCGCTTTGATGCAACGCAGGAGTGCCTATGATCGTTATCGGTCTGGATGTCTCCAAAAACCGCCTGGATGCGGCGGTCAAACGTCCCGGCACGCACAAGTGGTACGACCGCAAAGTCGCCCACAGCAAGGCCGGCGTACACGAACTGGTCGAGCGGTTATGTGACAAGCTCGACGCGACGCCCGATCAGCTTCGCGTGGTCATGGAAGCCACTGGCCCGTATCACGAAAAAGCCGCGCACTGGCTGTATGATCTTGGCTGTACGCCCTGTATCGCCAACCCCAAACGGGTGCGCGATTTCGCCAAGGCCATGGGCCTGTTCAACAAAACCGATCGCGCCGATGCCCGTGCACTGTGTTTGTTCGGCGCCCAGACCAGGCTGCCAGCATGGACGCCGCCCCCGCCGGAGGTTGCGACGCTGCGAGCGCTGATCAACCGATTATCTGTGCTCGAAAACGAGCTCGGCCGAGAGACCAACCGGCGCGAAAAAGCACAGGCCGGCCGAATGGCCGCCCCGGTGCTCGAGTCCATCGACCGCTGTATTGCATCGCTCAACGAAGAGATTCGGCGAATCAAGGATCAGATCGACGATCATTTCGATCAGCATCCGGATCTCAAGCGCGACAAGGCGCTACTGGCCTCCATTCCAGGCATCGGCCAGACCTCGGCTCGACATCTGCTGTGTCTGCTGGCTGACCGGGACTTTACCAGCGCCCGTCAGGCCGCGGCCTTTGCAGGTCTGGCCGTGGTGCATTTCGAGTCGGGTTCGAGTGTGCGTGGCAAGCCTCATCTATCCAAACAAGGGTCGTCCAAACTACGGGCCGCTCTATACATGGCGGCCGTGGCGTCCTTGCGACATAACCGCGCTTTGAAGATGTTCTACGAACGCCTGCGACAGCGCGGTAAACCTGCGTTGTCAGCGCTGGGCGCCGTCATGCGAAAGCTCGTTCATATCGCATTCGGCGTGTTCAAACATAAAACACCTTATGACCCGGCCATTGCCTCTCAAATCGCTTGATGGTTGAGACGGTATCTACGGTTGGGCGAGCGATCCGGTGCGCGGGGGGACGATTGCCCACCCGCGCCGGTATCCGTCAGCCCTGACGCTGCAGCATGAACGTCTGATACGTCAGCTTCTGGAACTCGCGGTCGAGGAAGGCCAGCCCGGCGAGCGACGAGATCATCAGCGAGATGGCGAAGCCGTAGCCGTAGAAGATCGCGCCGAGGTACATGCTCAGCAGTGTCAGCAACACGTTGCTCACGAGGAACAGCAGACAAAGGCCGAGCGCGATCTTGAGCTTGTCCAGATAGAAGATCACGTTGAGGATCGCCATGAAAAGCACCTGCATGCCCACGGCAACGATATCGATATTGAACAGGGGCACGTAGTAAGGCGAAAAGCCAAGCCAGTCGATCAACGAGGGCGCGATCAGCAACAGCGCGACCACGGTAATCCCCTGAATCTTGAAGATATCGTAAACGCCCTGCTGCACCGTCTCGACCATGCGGTCGAGCCGTAGCTCGATATGGCTGAGGGTATCGCCGCCGCGTACGGCGTTGTAGTAGGCGTCGTAGCGTTCGGCGAAGTCGGTTTCCAGACGGATCAGGAACACGGCCATGCCCGGCACGATCGACAGATAGGCCAGAAAGATCGGGAAATCGTAAATCGGCGAGGCCCGCAGCGGCCCGATGACCTGCTCGGAGGTGGCCGGGTTGTACCAGAACAGGAATTTGTCGGCCCAGAGGCCCAGGTTGTAGAACAGCCCGGTAAAGGCCAGCGAGCGATACGTCATTTTGGCATGACGAATATCGAAGGCGGCGATGCTGTCGCCCGGGTAATAGCGCAGCACCAGAAACAGCAGGATGTAAAAGAGAATGCCCTGGCCGACCACGAAGCCGCCGAGCAGCCCGACGAGATCGTAGCGGCGCAGCGCCATGCCGAGCACGAAGGTAATCGCGTAGCCGATGAAGAAGGCCCAAAGCACCTGCCGATAGGCTTTCATCCCCGTGATGAACACGGTGATGCACCAGATATTGGTCAGCAGCACAAAGCCGACGAACATCTCCACGCGATAGAGCAACGGCGTACCGTCGAACAGCGCGTACAGCACCGCGAACCCGATGACCGCGGCCAGCACGTTCATCATGGTGAGCAGGCCGATCAGGTTGGGCAGAATGGTCCCATCCTTCTTCTCGAACAGTCGATCGGCCACAAATCGGGTAAACAAAAGCTGGGCAATACCCGACAGGCTCAGCGACGCCGCGACAAGATAGGTCACCGATACCAGGAACTGCCAGATCTGCTGCGAGCGATCCGGCAGCAGGCCGAGGGTGAGCAGGCCGATGGCCATGATCACGAGAATCGACAGTACCCACGGCCCCGAGCTGATGATGCCCGCGTAACCATAGGCACGCAGCAGTCCGAAATAACTGTCCTTGCGTAGCAGCTTGCGCAGCTCGAAACCGATACCGGCCATGCCCCTACTCCCCTGCGGCAGCTACCGGTCGCGCCCGCTGATCGGTCGCTTCCGCGTATAGATGTTCGTAACGTTCGAGCATGAGCTGCTCGGAATAGTGCTCGTCGACGCGCTTGATGCCCACCTCGCGGGCCGACTCCCAGGCCTCGCGGTCGTTGAGCAGATCCAGGATCGCGGCCGCCGTTTCGCCCGGATCGGCGATCGGCACGATACGACCGGCCGCATGTTTGGAATCGGCCGGCGTGGTCAGCGACGTCGCGCGGTCTTTCGGATGGCCGTGCACCAATTCGTAGCAGGAACCCACGTCGGTACATACCACCGGAATACCCGAGGCCATCGCCTCGAGCGCCACCAGCGGCTGCGCTTCACTAATGGAGGTCAGCGTGGCCACGCGAATACGTGCGAACACGTCTTCCGCCTTCTGAAAACCACGGAACTGCACGATACCGCCCAGATCCAGCTGGGCCGCCAGATCGCGGCATTCCTGAGCGTATTCCGGATCTTCCGATTCCGGGCCCACGATCCAGCCCTGGGCGCCCGGCAGGCGCGACGCGACGATACGCATCGCGCGCACGAACGTCTTGATTTCCTTGATCGGCGCCACGCGGCCGATCAGGGCAATGATGGGCGCGGTGTTCTTGTGGGTCTGTTCGCGCAGCGGCGAAAAGCGGCTGATGTTGATGCCGTTGGGGATTACCCGGGTATGTTCCGCCGGCGCGCCGTCGATGATCTGACGTTCCCGGTTACCCTCGTAGAGCGTGGTGATCGGGTTGGCCGCCGCATACGTCAACCGGCCAATGCCGTCGAAAAACCGGATCCAGAGCCGCCGGATATAGCTCACGTCGTGGCGAAAGCCGTGGGTGAGGACGTCGTCGTAGGTCCGGATCCAATCGGCCTCGGTGAGGTCGATCTGGCGTTCCTTGGTATAGATGCCATGCTCGGTCACGATGAACGGTATATCGTGAATATGCCGCGCCAGCGCGCCCAGAAAGCCGGCATAACCGGTCGAGATCGAATGCAGACACCGGCTCGGCGGCAGGTTGCGGGCGATGCGCGCGAGCATGAACAGGGGCGAGTGCATGTTGCGCACCGACCAGAAATAGTCGAGAAACGACGGGTCGGTGCAGTACTTGCGATAGTAATCGACGATCTGTTCCCAGGCCTGGCGGCTGTACAGAAAGTCCTCATGCGACAGGCCGCCCTTCTTGCCCAGCAGCTGCGCGACTTCGCACAGCTGGCTGTTCGGGTCCGAGCTACGCGGATCCTTGAAGTACTGGTGCAAGTCGTCGCTGGCCTTGAAGGCCTTGCGGTTGCCTTCGAACTGCCGTGGCTCGTCAACGCTCTGACCCGCGTCCATCAGATAATGGCATTCCAGATGAACGACGTTGTCGGGCTTGTCGTAAAGAATGCCGTTATAGGCGGCCTCACTGCCGCCCATGAACACGATGGCGAAACGACGATGCGGCAGGCCGCGGATCATCTGTTCAACCCAGCTGGCGACGCCGCCACGCACCATGGGATAGGTGCCCTCGAGCAACAGCGTGACGTCCGCCGGCGGGTCGTTCGGGCGCAGGGTGGGCCATTTCATAACCAGTACTCCGTCACCGGCCGCATAACAGGATTGTTGGACGCGCGTGGGCTCATGCGCGCCAGTGCCGGGGCCACTTCGTTATAGTCGCCGCGCACGAACGCCAGTTCCGCCCAACGCGGTGCGGCATCGTCGCTCGACAAGCCCAGACGCTCGGCGCGACGCAGCGAGTCCTCGGCGTCGTCGTAATCACGAAGTTCCATGCAGATTCGTGCCCGCAACAGGGAGCGCTGGGCCGAATCGTTGCGCTCGATCGCGGTATCCAGCGCATCGCGCGCCTTGGTCAGCATGAGCTGCTTGACGCTGCCCTTGGCCAGCTCCAGATAGGAAAACTCCCAGAACAGCAGCGCCCGCTCTTCGTGCAGCTCGCCGTCCGGATCGCCGCTGGCGGCGATGGCGTCGCGCACCTCATTGAGCTGCCCTTCCAGATCGCGTTCGATCGAGTTGAGCATGGCATACGCGAGCAAGCGTACTTCGTCGGCCGAATCACTCAACGCCGAGCGCAGAATGGGCACCGCGTCGCGGCGCGGCAGATGACGACAGGCCATGATCGCCTGCTGGCGACGGTTACGGTCGTCGAAATGGGTCAGTACCGATGCCAGCCCGTCGCGCATGAATACGTCGTTCGGGTCCACCGTGACCGGCTGGAACGGCAGGTCGGGGATCGCCAGCGCGTCCCAGGCCTTCGGCTTTTCGCGATAGGCGAAATAAAGCCCCGAGAGCATGCCCAGCGTCAGCCCGATAGCCCCCAGGGGCGGTGTAAACACGCTGGCCGTCGCTAGAAATGCGAAGCCGCCGCCCACCGGGCGCTTGTAGTTCGGCGGCAGCGCCAGGTACAGCCCCACGATCAGCACGGCACAGCCAATAAGATGCACCAGCACCACAGTGAGCAGCGCCACCGGCTCGTGCCAGCCGATGACGAACGCCCAGGTCGCCAATGCCTCGATCAGCAGCCCCAGCGGGATGAGGATCAGGCTAAGCAGGCGCATGTTGCTCGGCCTGGCGACGGATACCGGCGACCAGATTGGCCGCCGACTGTTTGCCGTCGACGTTGCGCTGGTGGAACACCAGACCGCTTTCGGCCACGTCCACACCGAAGCGCTCGTTGAGCAACAGCGTCATACGCTCGCGATAGGCGGCCGAGCCACGCTCCGGCGTGAGCGGCATGAGCACGTAGATCAGCTTCGAGTCGTGGCCCAGATCGGTGGTCCAGGCGTAATCGAGCGCGCGCAGCTGCTCGTAGATGAGATCGGCGAGCGTCGCACTGCTGACGTCGTCGATATGCCCCGGCACCTCGAACGCCACCAGAAGCGAGCTCAGTTTGTAGCGCGCCGCATAACGCGACCAGCGCTTGAGCCGCTGCTCGAACTGGAAGCGGGCCAGCTCGGCATCGGCCGGGGTACGGGCATAGGCCTCGGTGATGATGTCGCCCAGATTGCCGCCCAGCACGGACAGCAGATGCAGGTTGCCGCGTTCGAACTCGACGAACGGCATTTCCGAGACCGTCACGATCGCCCAGATCTTGTCGTTGACGTCGATCAGCGGAATCACGGCCAGCAGCGGCTGGGCGCGGTTCTGCAGTTCGACCTCCATCTCGCTCTTCAGGCTGATCATGCAGCGCTGTTCGATACAGGCCTGCACCATCGGATCGCTGGCGATATCCCGATCGGCCGGCCGGCCGCCGATAAACGCCAGCGGCTCCCGCTCGACCCGTTCGCGTTCGTCCACGCGATAAAGCGCGCCCTGCTCCACGCGGCCCTCGTGGGAGATGAAGCTCAACAGATCGCTGGCCCGCTCGGTGAGGATGTCGTCGCCGGGCTCCACCACGTCGAATCGCTCGGCGAGAGCAAGCAGCACGTCGCGCAGGTTGTGCGGGTTGGCCGCCAGACGTTCGGCGAGCTGATCATGCGAAACACGCAACACATGGAAATTGCGCACGAACTCTTCAAGACGCGTGCCCTGATAGTCGTTGATGATCTTCATCTGGGTGATACGGCGCCGCCAGATGTCGGTGAACTCACCGGCCACCATGCCGGTGAGCAGCACCCCGATGGCGTACTCGATCGGCAGATTGCCATCTTCCCAGCCGGTGCCCGCGGCAATCATCATCAGCGCCACCGTAAGCAGCGCCGACGCAAAGCCGAACAAGAAGCCATAGCGCAGGCCCGCGAGCAGCGGGCCGAGAATCAGCCAGGCGAACGCGCTGGTATAGAACAGCGGGTCGTCGGCATTGAACAGCCAGCCGGCCACCGGCACCAGCAGCGTGAGCACCGCCGTTTCCAGCATGCGCACCCAGATGGGTGGCACCTGGTAGTTCACGTCTTCGATTTGGGTGACCATAGGCAACCTTTCGTACTTTCGGGCCGGCTAGAAGCGGATCTGACTTAAAGCGGCATGTCGCCGACGAGATCGCTCATCAGCTTCTGCGCGGTACCACTGACCGTGGCATAACCCCAACCCGCCTTGGAACCGGACGCACTCCACACCGTGGCACCGGTGTTGATATCGATCACGCGCAGGCTGATACCCACGGCCGGCTCGCCGTCGAGGCCCGTCTTGTACTGCCATTCCTCGACCGCACCGGTCACGCCGTACTGGTAGCCCTGGCTACGGGCCCAGCTCAGCGCCTGGTCGAGTGCCGCGTTCTGGTCGAATTCCGGCAGACCGCCGTTATCGCTGCGCGGGGCCGGCGTAAGCGTGCCCACACCGCGCTGGTGCAGCAACGTGGTCAGGATGGATTCGGCGCGCTGGCCTGCCTGCGGCGTTTCCGCATAGTTGGCGATCGGCAGCAATGCCCACCGCGCGGAGCCATCGAGCTGCTGGCTGCGGTGCACATCGGTGACCGCACAGCCGGAGAGCATGGCGACGGCAAGCGCGAACAGGCCTGCGATAAGAGTAGAGCGTTTCATGGTGGTGGTTTCTCCCTGCCTACGAGTGACGTTGTTGAGCGTTCTTGTTCGGCGCGTTAACGGCCGAGGAAATACTGATACTTGATGGAGCCGCTGTACGAGTTGTCCTGGGTCTGGCTGCCGGTCTGATCGACGCCAACGTTCAGGCTCAACTCGTCGCTGCCCAGAATCCGGGTGCCGATCGCAAAGTTCGCGCTAATGCCGAACTCGTTATCGGGCAGCACATAACCGGTATCGATATTCAACTGATAGCGCGGTGACGCCACCAGCGGATACTCCTCGCCGGGGATGCCGCGGGCGAACGAAAGGCCCGCGCCCAGGAAGGTATATCGCGTGGGTACGACGTCGTTGAGGTTGGTGCCGGCCGGCAGGCGTGCAGCCATGTCATCGGGCAGATCGTCTTCCAGAAAATTCTGCGACGTATCGGCAAATACCCGTGCCTGGACCTGATGCGTCGGCCCCACCATCAACGAGTGCGCGAACGATGCTTCCACACCGTAGCCATCGCCGAGGTCGTTACGATCCTCGCGCGAGTGGTACTGCGAGTAGGTCGCGGTCAGCGAGAAGCTGTCACGCGGGTTGAGCACCCACTCCAGGCCCACGCCCAGATCGTCGCGCAGACCCAGCGCGCGCAGCTGGGCGGTGTCATCCGCCAGCGTGTTGATATCCAGAAACACCGAAGCGCCGACGTTGCGGGTGAGCTGCCAGTCCTGACGCAGGCCCAGCTGGGCAATGTCCTTGGCGTCAGTGGAAACCGCCCCCACACGCACGGTGGTCAAGCCGCGACGCTCGCGCCAGTTGAGCACAACGTTGGCGAACTGCTCGTCTTCCAGACCGTCGAGATCAACCAGATCGTCGTCGGCCGAGAGCTGACGCGCACCCAGCTCGACGCGGGTGGACAGCTTCTCGCCGCTCAAGCGCAGGAATACGCTCTCCGAGTTGATATCGAGATCGCTGATGCTGCGAACGATCAGCTCCGTACCGAAGTTCTGCGGCATGGTCTGGTACAGCTCGGCGGCATAGCGCGGCACCACGTCGATACCCGTCACATAGGGTTCGTTCGGGCGCTCATGCTCGAGTGCAAGCACCAGGGCGCGGGCCCGGTAATCGAGCTGGCGCAACGCCGTAATGCGATCGGCAATGCCGATACCGCCATCCGGACGCGAGCCTTCGAGGATACGCTGCATCGCGACCTGGTCGTTGGCCTGCAGGGCAACCGCGAGTTCCTGCCAGTCTTCGGTCGCGATACGACGCCGATGCGCCTGCAGCAGCCAGTAGCGCGAATACGCCGGCTCTTCTTCACTGAGATAGTAGCCGAACAGCATTTCGACATCGGTCGGCGTGAGTTCGTCACCGCTGCGCCCGTCCAGGGCCCGACGCAGCCAGTCGCGACCTTCGTCGGACCCGAGCATGGTCGCCTGCACCGACAGAATGCGGCCATCCTGCTCGCGCTGTTCGCGGGTGAGTTTACCCTGCGCCTGCAGGTGGTTCATCAGCCGCGGGCGCAGTTCGACGAGCGCATATTCACGCATGCGCCGGGCCGAGTCGAAGCGCCGACCGCGCTCGAGCGCATCGGCATAGTCGAGCACGAGCAGGTAATTATCGGGGTCGCGCTGTACCGCGCGGTCGTACCACGGCAGGGCCGTACGCGTCTGGCCCAACCGGCTGTAGGCCATGGCGAACACCGGCCACTGCCGCGAGTCGTTCTTGGCATCGTCCGACCAGGCATTGACGTAGCGCGCCAGCTCGTCGGTATAGCCGCCGTCTGCCAGCGTCGCCAGCAGGGCCGACCGGGTACCGGCGTCGTCGGGCGCCAGCGACAGCGACTTGAGATAGGCGCGGCGCGCGCGAGCGAGATCGCGCTGCTGGTACTGGTAATCGCCGTAGAGCTGCCAATAGTCGGCCGACTGCTCGAACACGGCCGGCCGCGTCTGCGCCATGGCGATGAGTTCGCGGGTGAGGTCGGGCCGATTTTCGCGCTGTGCCGCGGCCAGCATGGTCACGATCATGTCGCCGTGCTGGTTCTCGCGCCAGTCGGTACGGGCCACTTCCATGGCCATGTCCATGCGCCCCGTCACCACGGCGGTCTGTGCCAGACGCAGATAGCCCGTATCGTCGAGCTTGCGTCCGAGATAAAGCTGATAGTAGGCGTCGCGGGCCACCGCCGGGCGGTTCTGGTTCCATGCCAGCTCGCCAACCGTTTCCCAGTAGAAAACTTCCTGATCGGTGGCGGTGCCGGGCTTGTTAGGCAGCGACGTCATTACCGCCAGCGCCTCGTCGACCTGCCACTGGCGGGTCAACAGGCGGCCACGCGCCTGGCTTTCTTCGAGGCCGCGGCCAAAGCGCGACGCGATTTCGTTCCAGGTGGCAAGCGCGCCCGGCAGGTCGCCGTTGAGCTCCTGCAAGCGGGCCAACCGCACCCAGAGATCCTCGTCGGGCGAACCCTCGTTCACCCAGTTCGACAATATCGAAATGGCGCGATCCGGATCGCCCTCGCTGTTAAGCACATCCACAAGCAGCCGGCGCTGGCTCGTGGTCAACGGGTGCCGCGACTGGATGCGCTGCAGAGCCGCGAGCACCGCCGCCGTATCGTTGAGATCCGTAGCGAGATCGATGATCTGAATATCGTACTCGTCGGAGCTGCTGCGCTGCGCCAACCACTTGTAGTTGGCCAGCGCAGCCGCCGGCCGGCCGGCCCAAAGCTGTACCTGGGCAAGCTGCGCACGCAGGCTGATGTTATCCGGGTTGCGATTGACCAGCCGTTGCAGACCGGCCAACGCCTCGTCGAGCTGGTTGCGTGCCAGGGCAATCTGGGCATCCCGCTCCAGGCCCTGCTCGTCGTCCGGGCGCAGCTGCACATAGCGCCGCGACCAGGTCTGGGCCTGGGCCAGACGATTGTTCGCCAGCGCCATCTCGATGCCGATATCGAGGAAGGTGGGATCGTCCGGGTAAGCGTCGATGAATTCGCCCGCCATACGCAGGCCGCTGCCGTCGTTGGTCTGTTGCGCGGCATCGAGCGCGGCGAGCGCGGCATCGCGGCGCAGGGATTCGTCGTCGGTCGCCGCAAAGGCGGACTGCCAGGCCTGCGCGGCACGCATGGGCGCGTCGGCGGCCAGCCACCAGCGCGCGGCTTCGCCATACCAGTCGTAGGCACGCGCCGGATCCTGTGCGGCCAGGCGTTCATAAAGATCGGCCGCTCGTGCCGGGCGCCCGAGTTCCAGCCAGCGAGCGGCAAGCACTTCCAGCTGGTCGGCGGTCAGCGACTCGCTGCGCTCGAGGGCGTTCATCTGCGCGATCAGTTCGCCCTGCTGGGCGTCACGGCGCGGGTCGTCGGCCTGCAGCGCGTTGAATGCCTGCCAGGAAATCTGGTGATATAGCCAGCGTGCATTCGCGTCGGTGCTGTCCGACAGCGGCTGCATTACTTCCAGCGCCCTCGGAATGTTGCCGGCGGCGGCGAGCTGGCGCGCCAGCTTCAGGCGCAGCTGGTCGTCGCCGGGGTTGGCTTCCAGCAGCGCTTCGAGATAGGTGATCGAAACGCTGGAGGGATCGTCCTTGCCGGTGTCGTCCTGGCTCAGCGATAGAAAGCGGCGCGCGGGAAACAACAGCACCAGCGCCACCACGAGGACCGCCGTAATGATCAGCAGCGTCAGCGGCCGGACAAAACGGGTGCGTTTCTGGGGGTCTTGTTCTTGCTTGTGTTCAGCCACAGTCGATCCTTACAGGTCCCGACGTACTGCCTGTATAGCGCAGCGTTACGGTATTGCCCCCACCCCGACGCGATGCGCCGTCTGCCGAGACGCGACAACCCGTCGTACCGGCCAACTCGATCTCCAGCGGCACGTGCTCGGCGGCCATCTCCAGGGTTACGTCGCCGCCGGCGTTACGCCACTGCGTGATACGGCCATTGGAGCGCCGCACATACGGCGTCGACGGCTCGCGTTGCTGGAGCTGCAACGTCACCCGGGGCTCGCCCGAGAGCGACACATACCGCCCGGGGCGCAAATCGCTCACACCGACCACGCCGCTGGACGCGGCCATGTCCGGCCAACCCAGCGATGCCGGCAGCCTCAGGGTACGCATATGCGTGGCCCCGGTGATCTGCCAGCCACCGTCGAGGCGACGGGCGACGCCAGCGTCATACCAGTTGCGTGCGATACGGCTGTATTCGCTGGCAAACAGCGGCAGCGTGCGCTGACTGCGCGCATAGGCATAGACATCCTTGAGCGCATTCAACGCGGCCGGGCGGCCGGCGGAGTAAAAATGGTAATAGATGTCGATGGGCTTGAGGCGCCGCGGCTCATCGGTGAGCTTGAACGTCTCGATCACGCGCCGAAAACCCCAGTAGGGCCCGGTCATGTCGTTGGTATAGACGTTTTCGTTGATGACCGGGGCATACACCTGCATGTGCTTGCCCTGCGGCCGCAACATGGGGGTGACGTCGAGCAGCGTCGGGTTATCCGACATGATGTGCGTATTGCCGCCGTTGAGATTCTCCAGCCCCAGACGATCCGCGATCGCGAGCGCCTTTTCTGGCGGCAGCGCGTTGCCGCTCCACAGCAGCGTCGTAACACGCTTGCCCGGCGGCGCCAGGTTTTCGTTGATATAGCGGGTCGAGCCGGCCACCTCTTTTTCCAGCGAGTACCGGTAGCCCTCGATCGGCAGGTTGTAGGCAAAACCGGCTGCCGTACGCCCCTCGCCCGCCAGATCGCCTTCCTTCAACGCCGGCCAGTCGAACGGATGGCTGAACGTATGCGATGCAATCTCGACCCACGGCAGCTTGAAGATCTCGCGCGCGATAGGCTCCAGCTGGCTGGACAGCTCCGGATACAGCCCTTCCGGCGACAGCTCGCCCTCGATCACGGAGACCGTCGTCGGCACGCGATATTGCTTGAATATGCGCTCGAGCATGACCTGGCTGGTGAACGGGTTGCCGGGGAACGCGGCCCGGTTCATGAACGCGTCGCCATCGACCTCGGTCATCCAGTAGCGGGAGCCGTTTTCGGTGGTGGCATCGGCAACCGGCATATCCGGCAGCGCCAGGGCCCGCTTCAAGAATGCGAACGGGTCGAGAATCCAGCGCGCCTGATCGGCCATGCCCTGCTGAATCAGCCACGGCGAAAGCGCCACCCCGCCCCAGCTGCCGGTGGCGATCGGCACGAACTTCGCACCGTTGCCGTCGCGCATGGACAGATGCGCGGTCACGCCGTCATTCATCAGCTCGTAGCCGGTTTCATTGGTGGCCGGCGTACTCGGCATGCCCTCGAAGCCGAGCATATCGTCATGGTCGACGACCTCGAGCCCCTCGTCGGAAATCGACGGCACCACCTGCAACCCGGTCAAATCCGACAGTTCGCCAGTCACCGGAATGCCGGGCGAGCCGAACATGGCCACCTGCACACCATCGCGCATCTGTTTGAGAAGCCAGTCGCGGTAGGCGGACTGCGCGCCCACGCGCCCGTTGAGCCAACTCACCACACCGGCATAGCGGCCGCGCAATGTATCTTCCGGCAGCGGGCTGTCCACATCCTTATAGACTGCGCCGTACCCAAGGTACTCGAGCGGCATGGCGATATTAAGGTGCGCGTTCGAATACGCGACCTCGTTGTACTCGACTTCCGAAGCATCGAAGAGCACGAGCACCTTGCGCGGCATCGGCTCGATCGAGCCCACGCCTACCTGATTGAGCGCACCGTTACTCACCCACGGCACAATGCCTTCGTCAGCAATCCGGCGCGCGGTCTGTCGGGCGAGCTCGCGGTCGGCCGGGGCGACATAGTCGATTGCGATTGCCGGCAGGCCGTAGTCGTTTCGTACTTCGCGCAGCCGGTCGAGCACGTACTGCGTGTCTTCGGGCTTGACGTCGCGATAACTCTGCGTGCGCACATCCCACGACTGGTACAACGACTCGGCCGCCACGCCGACGATATCTCCGCGCACCTGGTCGAGCACCTCGAAACCGCGGTTGAGCAGCAGCTTGATACCGGGGAATTCCGAACGGATGCGTTTGATCAGAGCAACCAGCGCCTGCTGTTGTTCTGCCGCCGCCTCGTCGTCGGTAGCAAACAGCCGGTAGCTGTCGAGCGTGTCCAGAAACAGCGCGCGGTAGCCTTGGTTCCAGAGCGGGCGAATGCGCTCATTAACGATGTAATCGCCCCACTTCTTCTGGGTAAGATCCGCGGCCTGGCTGTTCCAGCCCTCATTGCGTGCCTTGAGTGCCTCGCTGGGCAGGCTCTCGCCGGCGCGCCAGTGCTCGGCTTCGCCCAGGCTTACATAGGCGAACGCCTGCGTGCCGTACTGCTCGAGCGCGTCGAGCTGGCCCTCCTGCATATGCTCGGACTCGACCACGGCCCAGTCGAACTGCGCGAGCATATCCACGGGCACATCGTTGCCGTAGTAAATCGCCACACTCGGCTGGCCGTCGACATCGGCGTGCGCGTTGGTCGCCACAAGCATCGCCACCAGGACAACGAACAGGGCCCGCCCCATGCGCTGCCATGTGCGAGCACGATGGGCGTCGACACACGCTTCGTCTAAGAACGGGCGAAAAGTGCTCACGCACGAACTCCTTCACAAAAACCGCGCCCGGCAACACATCCGCCCGGCGCCAGCGATACGCGCGTGTACCGCGCTCTCAACCTCGGCGCGAAAACAAAGGATCGCGCGCACGAAAAACTTTCAGCAGAGGCGCCCCGCCTTGCCCGATCACCACGTGCATTCGATGTCATCGCCGCAGCGATAGTCACCGTGATTTCCTGCCGCTGCTCACGGGAATAAGCACGGAGCCAGAACCAGCGGGATGGATCGACAAATCAAGCGACAGCCACGAACGATCAACGTCGCACCGCCCAGCCTGCGAGTTATTGCCACCCACCGACATGCAACCACGCGACCCAGCCAGATCAAAGCCGTCCGCCATCATTGCCTCTTCTGTAATGTCCCCCAAACCGTCGGGTATTGCTGATACCCAACGCCAGACAATCTAGCACGAAACCGAAACGGAAACGCACTGCAAAAAGAGAAAATATGACTTTTCTAGGACGGGATCGGGGTCAAACTGCGTGGGCGATCTAGGCATCACCACGATTGACGCCAAAGTGACAGTTTCGGTCATAAAACTGACGATTCTCGTCGTCAGTATTAACCCTTAGACGGCGGGCGCCGCAACGCGCTGGCGCACGCGCGCCCAGAGCGCGTTGGTGGCAAGGCAATAGCAGGCAAAGACCACCATAAACACGGCGCATCGCGCCGACTCGCTCACGCCGAGCCCCTGGGTTACCAGTCCCGTGCCCATGAACGCGCCAGCCACGGCAAGCCACACATAAAGTGCCCAGCCGGGGCTCAGCCCCAGGCGCTGGAGCAGATGATGAAAATGGTAGCTGTCCGCTGCCAGCGGGCTCTTGCCGCGCATCACCCGCGAAACCATCAGATACACCGTGTCGGCCAGCGGCAGCCCGAACAACCACACGGCCGTAATGGGTTCGATCACGGCATGCGGGCCCTGGGCTGCCTGGATGGTGAACCAGGTCAGAATGAAGCCGAGCACCAGAGACCCCGCGTCGCCCAGGAAAATGCGGGCATGCTTCTGCCACGGCATACGAAGATTGAAGGCAAGAAAACCCAGTAAGCTGCCAAGCGTCACGCAAAGCAGCACGACGTTGACCGCGCTGGTGCCCGCGGCCAGCGCGAGAATCGTCGCCACGATCATCACCGAGAAACCGCCGGCCAGGCCGTCCATGCCATCGACCATATTCACGGCGTTAATAATGCCGACCGCGGCAAAGATGCTGAACCAGATCGCATGGCCACCCAGCTCGAAATCCTCGGCGCCGAAAATCGCGCCGAGATTCTGCAAGTACACCTCGCCGAAAAAGCACATGCCCGCACCGACTGCCAGCGTTTGCAGCGCGAGCCGTACCGGCGCTGGCACATGCTTCCTGTCGTCGAGCGCGCCGAGCACCAGCAGTACGGTAATACCGAAGGCAAAACCGGCAAACTGACGCGACGGCACCATGCCAATCCCAAGCAACATCACGGTCAGCGCGATGGCAACCCCGCCACAAAGCGGCGTCGCCAGCGAGTGGGCCTTACGGCCGCCGGGGTGATCGACATGGCCGATCTTGTGACACAGAGGGCGCAATACAAGTATTGCAACCGCGCTCAAGGCGAACGCAATGAGGCCGATAAACGTGTTGATCATAGTGAAACAGCTACCGTTCAGCCCTCGTACAAACCAGTATTGGCTCTTGTCGCGGCGAAATATTACAACGGACATTATGACGGTTGCTTGAATGCCACCTTAATAGGGCGGTGGCATTGCGCCCGGCCGTGGGAAATAACACCCAAACACAAGCGCCGATCGGAGCCTTTGGGCTCGGAAGTCATGCCTATAATTCAGCGGCTTGCCGACTGGCCCTCATGTCGATTATCAAGCGGCGCGGCGTGCACCCCTGGTTACCCACCTTATTGGCGGTCGTAGACACCCTGCCCGTCAAATGCCGCAAGAATGCGCAAATTCGCGCCGCCTGGCAGTCCCCTCGAATCCGAAGCCGGCCAGCAAAGACTCGTCCCCGCCAAGTCGTCCAAAACAGGCAATGCAAGCATCGCCATCTCGGCCTGCAACGCCCCCGCCCACCCGAATTACCGGGAACCCTATCCGTAGGTCAGCTTAGCGAAGCGTAAGCCGCCAAAAAACACAGCCCCCAAATGACCCGGCAACTTATAAAGCCCGATTACGGCACTTAATTAAGCCGTCGATAAAAGCGACCGCCCCAGTCTGATATCGAGCCCGCTCATCCTTCGAGCGACCAAGCCCCCGCACAAGCCGAAAAATAAAGAAATAAAAATAATCTGATCAGCCTGTTACGATCGCTTCTTAGACGGAACAATCAAACTTCGTAGTACCCGCGATACCATTCCACGAAGTTCTTCACCCCCTCCTGCACGCGGATCTGGGGCCGGTACCCCACGGCTTCGAACAAGCCCGTTACATCCGCGCTGGTCGCCTCGATATCGCCGGCCTGCATGGGAAGCATCTCTTTTTCTGCTTCGATACCCAGGCATTCCTCCAACCGATGGATATAGTCCATCAGCGGCACCGGATCGCCGTTGCCAATGTTGTAGATTCGCCACGGCGCACAGCTGGTACCCAGCGTCGGCGCATCACTCGACCAGTTCGGGTCCGGCTCGGCCGGCTTGTAGAGGATGCGTACCACGCCTTCGGCGATATCGTCGACGTACGTGAAGTCCCGCCGGTGCTTACCGTGGTTGAACACCGGGATAGGCTCGCCAGCAAGCATCTTGCGCGTGAACAGAAACAACGCCATGTCCGGCCGGCCCCAGGGCCCATACACGGTAAAGAAGCGTAGTCCCGTTGTCGGCAATCCAAACAGATGCGAATAGGAATGCGCCATCAACTCGTTCGCGCGCTTGGATGCCGCATAGATCGCGGCCGGATGATCAGCCGTGCCCTGCGGCGAGAACGGCATGTCGGTAGACAACCCATAGGCCGAACTCGTCGACGCATACACGAGGTGCCCGACCTTGGTATGCCGACATCCCTCGAGCACGTTCAAGGTGCCCGTCACGTTGCTATCGATATAGTCGTGCGGATGAGTAATCGAGTGCCGCACGCCGGCCTGAGCCGCCAGATGCACCACCCCATCGAAGCTGTGCGCCTCGAACAGCGCCGGCATGGCCTCGCGATCAGCGATGTTCATATGGACCGACTCGAATCCGTCCCGCGCGATCAGCCGATCCAACCGTGCCTGCTTGAGCGCCGGGTCGTAATACGGGTCCAGGTTGTCGACGCCGACGACTGTCTCCCCGCGATCCAGTAACAAATGCGCGACATGCGAACCAATAAACCCGGCCGCGCCGGTGACGAGTACCTTCATAAGCCCAATCTGCCGATCGATAGAAAACCCGCGGCAAGCCAACCGCAGCGAGCCACATATTATACGCGTGCAGGCCCACCGAAACCGCCGCGCCCATCATGGAAGGAAACACAACCCAACCCGTAGGTTGGTTTAGGCCGAAGGCCGTAAGCCAACAAAGCAACGCAAGCACACAGCGCGTCCCACTCAAACAACTTGGCTAACGACGCACTAAGGCGCGGATCGTCCTACAGCCGCCCGTCCGTCTCATTCGCCGGAAACGTGTACTTCACGTCGTAAACAATATGGTCGGGCTTGCAAAGCGCACGAATGGCGGCAGCCCCCATCTGCTGGAACTCTCGATGCGCAACGGCGACGACTGCAGCGTCGTAGGTACCCGCCGCAGGCGACTCGACGGTACGCAGACCATATTCATGCTCGACCTTGTCGGCATCGGCCCAGGGATCATAAACATCCACCAGGACATCCATCTCTGCCAGCTCCTGGACGATATCCACCACGCGCGTATTGCGAATATCCGGGCAGTTCTCCTTGAACGTAATGCCCATCATCAACACGCGCGCGCCATGCACCTGGATCTTGCGCCGAAGCATGAGACGAATGACCTCATGCGTGATGTAGCGACCCATACCGTCGTTGATACGCCGTCCGGCCAGAATCATTTCCGGATGGTAGCCCGCAGCCTGCGCCTTATACGTCAGATAATACGGGTCCACACCAATACAGTGACCGCCAACAAGACCGGGCCGAAACGGCAGAAAATTCCACTTGGTGCCCGCCGCATTCAATACCTCCTCGGTATCGATCCCGAGCCGCGTGAAGATCATCGACAGCTCGTTAACCAGCGCCACATTAATATCGCGCTGCACGTTCTCGATTACCTTCGCCGCCTCGGCTACCGCAATACTCGAAGCACGATGAATGCCCGCGGGCACGATCGTGCCGTAAAGCGCGACTAGCCGATCCGCGACTGCCTCGGTCGAGCCTGCGACGACCTTGGTGATATTTGCCAGGCCGTGCGCGGCATCCCCAGGATTGGCCCGCTCCGGGCTATAGCCCACGAAAAAGCCCTCGTTGAATACCAGACCGGAGAGTGAAGCGAGAATCGGCACGCACCGTTCTTCGGTCGCGCCCGGGTAAACCGTGGACTCATAAACCACGATATCGCCGGCTTTCAAATAAGGCCCAATGGTGCGAGAGGCCGCCATCAACGGCCCGAAGTCCGGCACCTTGGCGTCGGTCACAGGCGTCGGGACCGTAACGATATAGATGTTCGCGTCGGCAAGCGCGCCAGCATCGGCCGAAAAGCGCACTGCAGAATGACGAAGATCCGCCTCATCCACCTCGCGCGTAAGATCCTGGCCATCAGCAAGCTGCCCGATACGTCGCGAATCGATATCAAAACCGAGCGTGTCGTAATGCTGCCCGAAGGCGACAGCGAGCGGTAAGCCCACATAGCCCAAACCAATCACGGCGATCGATACCGTATCGTCGAGCTGATCAACCGCAAACATGCTTCACCCCTCTAGAAAGAGCCGGCTCGGACGCGAACCACGGAACTCGTCAGTGAATAGAATCGCCCGCGATGCTAGCGGAATTTGACGCCACTCCCAATCGTTTGCATCGAGCGTCAACACGTAACAGCACTTCCTGCGATACGCTCACCTAGCTGCGCCCAAGCCGTTGCGTCGTGTGATGCCGGCCAAGGCAAAAAGTTGAACGTGCCGGCAAAATATAGCGGCGCTCGAGGCGCACACCCCTACAAGACCATCTATGCAATGAAGATTCTTATAACCGGCGGCGCCGGCTTCATCGGTTCCGCCCTAATCCGGCACCTCATCGCAGAAACAGAGCACGCGGTCGTGAATATTGATTCACTGACCTATGCGGCTAACCTCGGCGCACTCGAAGACGCCTCACAAAGTCCCCGCTACATATTCGAGCGTGCGGATGTCCGTGATCGGCACGCGCTCGCCAACGCACTTGCAGTCCATCAGCCCGACGGCATCATTCACCTTGCAGCAGAGTCGCATGTCGACAGGTCGATCGCCTGCCCCGACGAATTCATCACCACCAACATCGTCGGCACCTTCGAGCTGCTCGAAGCCGCCCGCGCTTACTACGAGCGGCTGGAATACCCGCGTCGTAACGTATTTCGTTTTCTTAATGTCTCGACGGACGAGGTGTACGGCTCGCTACGCGACCAGGGATTGTTCACCGAAAACAGCGCCTACGCCCCCAATTCGCCATACGCGGCCAGCAAGGCAAGCGCTGATCATCTGGTCCGAGCCTGGCATCGCACCTATGGCCTACCCGTGGTGATAAGCCACTCATCCAATAACTACGGGCCCTGGCAATTCCCGGAAAAGCTCATTCCTCGGACGGCCATCAACGCGTTACACGGAAAGCCGATCACGCTATACGGGCGCGGTAATAACGTTCGGGACTGGCTCTACGTCGAAGATCACGCACGCGCCCTCGTGCGTGTATTCGAGCACGGCAAAACCGGGGAGCGGTACAATATCGGCGCGCATGAGGAGTGGACCAACCTCAACCTCGTACGCCGTGTGTGCGGCATGCTCGATGAGCTCGCCCCTGCCCCCGGTATCGGTGCGCGCGAACGGCTCATCGAATTTGTCCCAGACCGCAAAGGGCACGACCATCGCTACGCAATCAATGCCACAAAGACGCAAAACGAATTGGCTTGGCGCCCCAATGAAACACTCGAAAGCGGCCTCAGACGCACGCTTAGATGGATGCTGGATAATCCGGCCTGGATCGACGCCCATGTTGCCCACGATGAACAGAATGCCCCCGCCTCAAACCTACGAAGGCCACAAGGCGAATAACGCATGAATGCTACCGATCAGCCAGAGTCCGGATCAAAAACTTGCAAGACGGTCCTGTACCTTGCAAATACCGACTGGTACCTCTTCAACTTTCGCAAGAACCTGCTCAAACGAGCCAGCCAGGACGGCTGGCACGTTCGCCTGGCTTGCGGCGAAGCCGGCTACACGACCGCGCTAGCTGAAGAAGGCTGGCCCGTAGAAACGCTGCCGCTCAATTCGAAAGGCTCGAATCCGCTACGCGAACTTGGCGCACTCTATAAAGTGATCCGCTTGTTCCGAAAAGAACGACCGGACGTTGCCCATCTGTTCACCCTTAAATGCGTGCTTTATGGATGCCTCGCGGCGCCATTCAGTCGCAACACGCGATTCATCGGCGCCCTGACCGGAATGGGCTACTTGTTCACCTCTAACCGGCTGAGCGTTCGGCTGCTGAAACAGCTCGTGATCGCAGGGCTGCGGCTTGGCCTGAAGGTGTCCCGAGCACACCTCATATTCCAGAACGAATTCGATCGACAGGAATTCGTGGAACAAAAGCTGCTTCCACTCGAACGAACGAGCGTTATCCGTGGCTCCGGGGTCGATTGCGCAATCTTCAACCCCGAAAAGCGCCAGCCGTCGAGCGACGGCAACCTAAGGCTACTGTTTTGCGGTCGCCTAATAGAGGAAAAAGGCATACGTGACTATCTCGCCGCGACCACTCGGCTCAAGGCAGAAGGCTGGGAATTCACAAGCCGCATAGCGGGCGAGCCCTATCCAGGAAACCCATCCTCACTAAGCGAAGCGGAAGTCGATGAACTAAGGACGCACGAAGACCACGAATTTCTCGGTCACTATGCGGACATGCCCGCATTACTTGCGATGACCGACATCGTCGTATTGCCGACCTACTACCGTGAAGGTACCCCGAAAGTACTCTTGGAAGCAATGGCTGCCGGCTGTATCGTCGTAACAACGACTATTCCAGCGTGTGACGACCTCGTTGAAGAGGGAGTTAACGGCTTCCGAATTTCGCCCAAAGACGTTGACTCGCTCAATCACGCTTTAGCTAAACTCTTAAAATGCCCCCCTGAACAACGAGCGAATATGTCAGTAGCATCGACACGAATCGCACGTGAGCGATTTAGCGACACCCAAGTCAACCGGGCAACGCTAAACCTATATATGCCAGATTCAGTGACTGCAACCACTTAACTTCGATGAACAGGTAACAGAACGCATTACGTATCTTTATTACGTGTATAAGCCACGCGCGCACCGTCCCGAACTTTTCTCGGTAGCAATATAGAGACAAAACGGACTAATGCTACGCTGAACTCTCGGCCGGGGCGCCCGAAAGCCAAGTAGGCAGCAAAGTTATGCGATAACAGCACCCGTGCTCGTGCAACACGGTTGAAGTTTGCAGTGAAGTTAGAGCGTGGGTGGTAGTGGTGAACCGCCACGGGCACCGACGAACCGGCAAACCTAAAGCCAGCCTTAGCCGCACCGATCCAGAAAGGCAAATCGACGATCATTGGCGTGTTGGTAGGATAACCACCGACAACCCGCCATACTTCGCGTCTAAATGCAGCCGCGGTGTGACAAATCGGGACGCCATTGGCAAGCTTTTTTACCAATTGTTCGTGGCATTTAGGCGGATGCCGAAGCCACGTCTCGTCGGTGGCTTCGTCCTTAGCGTAGTAACTAAATGCCACGACGTCGGAAGTATCTGACGCGAAAACGTTACGTATCGCCGAACATCGATCGGGTAAAGAATAGTCGTCAGCATCCTGGATTGCCACCACGTCTGCGCTACACGCCGCAACTCCAATATTTAACGCGCCCGCGCGGCCAACACGCGGCATTTCGATCAACCTAATATTCGGTTGATTTTCACATAAGAGTTTCAACTCGGATACGGTCTCATCCGTGGACCCATCGTCTACGATGATCAACTCATCAACCGCCGCTAATTGATAACAAATCGACTCGACGGCTCGTCGAATGCAAGTGGCAGCGTTAAATGTGGTTATAACTATACCGATCGATGGCGTTTGGATATTGGCCATATTTTCGTTTTCCCCACCCCACTCAAAGCAAAATACCGTTTCCGATTAAGACAATTTTTGACGAGAATAAGTTAGACGCATGACCTGCCTTCGATTCGAAAAATAAGCCAGAAAAGGGATTGCCAACATAGTCAATGGCAAACGATATCGATCCGCCTGGCCGGCTACGCTAACACCGGAACCAAAAACCAAACCCGAGAACACTAGTGCGCAAATAAGTGCATAGAGACCTGTACGTTGGGATACATGCCGAGAGCTACGCCTTGAACGCCGCCTGAGCGCTATTAATGTAAAGCCCAATAAAAGCATACTTTCAGCCATAACGCCGAAATAAAACGGATTAAATGACGGCGTACTCCAGGGTAGCGGAGAATAAAGAAAATAAAACCCGAAAAGGGGTGTATACCAAACCATATCTATGGGATTCCGGATCGAAAACCCTTTTAAATAAGTTGACCCCGCGTCGATATCTCGCTCGCTACGCTGCTGCAAAGCGTCTAAACTTACCATCTGGCCTTCTCTGGATACCTTATTATAGCCGTAAGCCCCGCCGAAAACGGTGATAACTACAATAGGGCAGAGAAAAACCAGAGCGAGCATTCCACGCTTAGTCTTCCAAATCCGTAGCGCAGATATAAGGAGCAGACCTAGGACGAAGCTAAAAACGATAAAGCCGTAAGGCGGACGGAGTAAAACCAAGATCAATGAAAGCGGAATTAACAATACGAACTTCGCTAGCCGACCATTTCTATCTACGTGTAGACGTAGTGCAAGATAAACGGTCACACCGACTAGCATTATGGTGATCGGCATTCGGCCCAGCTCCATACTAAACCTTATTAGCGAGGGCCAAAACAATAATAAAGCGGCCGAATACCTTGGTGCAGGCCTCCCAACTATTATTTCAAATATTTTAAGTGAAAATACACACCCCAAAGTAGCTAACACTACGTTAATCGACCGGATAATTATGTAGCTATCGGTATCGAATATCGCGTATAGCGGCCCGCCATACAGGCTCGCATAAAAAGACGAAAGACGCTCTATACCGCTATCGTTTACGATAGAAAGCCAAATAGGGTTAGCCGCAAAATAGTCCCAGTAGTCGCCGATATCTGCGGAGCCAAATAAGCCAGTTTTTTCATGAACGCACATGACCAGCGCTTTAAAGAGCAAGGAAAAGCATGCCAGAGTCGCAAGCGTTTTCCGCCTTGAAACCACCGCAGTAGCAAGCAGGCCGATCGCGATGATTACGGCGCTCAACACAATCGAAGTAAAATAAGGCATATGCATCCGATCACTACGTCGGTATAGCAGGGAGATAACTCTAAGCCATCAAATAGCTAAAAAATGAATCGAGCCTAGGTTGCCGCGCGATGTGCTGAGTTGCGGTAGACCGCCTCGTATCTTTTGACTACGGACTCAACCCGAAATTTCTCCGCAACCACCTGTCTAGCAGAATGTTTCATTGTTAAAAGTCGCTCTGGAGTTTCTTGGAGCTCCAGAATGCGCTCGGCCCAGCTCTCCACGTCCCTGCATCGGGTGACTATTGCCGTCGCATTATCTTCCGCGTAATCGGCGAGTGCAGGGAGTTGATGCGTGACCACGAGGGCGCCTCTAGCCATGGCCTCTATCGCAGCCATGCAAAAACCCTCATAGTCGGACGACAGCACAAAGTAGTCAGCATCGTCTAGCCACTGGGTAACGTCTGATTGAAACCCGACGAACTCCAAATGACGCGTGATCCCCAGCGAATTAGCTAACTTTTTCAGCCGTACAAGCTCGCTCCCCGCCCCCACAATAGTCAGCTGCGGGCACGCACCACGATCAACCAACGCCTTAACCAGGCGGATCGCAAGATCAATTCGTTTGACGGGCGTCAACCGCGCTACCACGACTAGTCGCACATGATTTGCGCTACGCTGTTGAAGTTGGCTGTCTGAACAAACACTAAGCTTGAGAGGATTCCCGATTAACCACACCGGATATTTAAGCCACCGCGCCCACTGATCCGCTACCGCGTTAGATACGCCAATATACGTACAGTTTCTCCTGGGCAAGAGTTTTAAAGACCATCGAACTGCGGCGTTGTACCGCAAGCATTCACTGTGAAACGTAATCACAAGCGGCATACCAAGCATCAATGAAGCCGCACGGCCAATTACTAATGACCAGCCCATATGACAGTGCAGAACATCGACCTCATGCTCGCGGCACAACCTTCTAAGCCGGCTTAGAACTTTGAAAGCGTTATATCGGCTCTCGATGCAAATTTTTCGAATGCTATGCCCGTATTTCTGAACCGCCTCCGACCATGGCAGAACATGGACCGACGGGCGTTCCAGCGTCGCAACGTAATGCAAAAACCCGTAGTCGCTCTTGGCGACTATCGCATCAATGATACTTTCGACAGAACCATGAGGAAAATATACGTTGCAAATATGGAGGACCCTTATCGGGCGCGCATGAACCATCTATCCTCAACCCCAAGACGTTAATAACGCGCTCTGCAATGCAGTGCTCTTCACACGCACCTACCGACCCGTTTAGCCACGGTCCGCGAACAATGCCGACGGCCTACCATTATCAACTACCAGCATGTTAGCCAACCGCAATATTACATGAAATCCAATGGCCCCTGTCTCCGGCCCACGCGCCAAAATCAAGCTCGCCAACTCGCAGACCTTACGTACATGCAAAATGCGCTTGACTTGTTCGGCTCGTCGCGTCGTATAATCGTTAAATTTACAAGTTCATGACGCCTCGCGGCCCCACCTGCTTTAAAACATAAACAGCTTACAAAATGAGACCAATTAAAACTCTGTTAGCCCGATCTAACGACACTCGAAAGCTACTGCTCGCCTCGCGGCCGAATTTGAATAATTTCGGCGTCCTTTGTAAAGAGCTGGTACTTACCGGCGTGCGGGGGCGTTCTTCCGCCTATTCTTTTGATAGCCATCCTCTAAAAATTTCCCGAAATGGGCTTAGCTTTTATGTCGGAAGCTTAGCTGATGGAAGAACACTCGTATCTAATTTTGAAAAGGCGTTGGAACAAGCGCTTCGCTCATCGTTGGCTGGCCCTGACTGCGTCTTTATTGACGTCGGCGCGAATTTCGGCTGTTGGACCATACGGGCGGCGTCAATGGGCGCCAATGTTATTGCCATAGAGCCCGATCCACGTAATCTCTCGTTACTAAGGCGAAATATCGAATTCAACAAACTTGCAGGGAAAATTACTGTGGCGCCTGGTTGCGCCGGCGAAACCTCCGGGACACGCGAATTTGCCCGCGAAGAGTATGGCAGAAAAAGTACTCTTCTCGATTATAAAGACGCACAACCCGGTAATTACAAAGATACGATTGTCGTAAAGTGCTACTATCTCGATGAGTTCTTAGCACAGATCGAAGCTTTGAATCCTTCCAGGGTGCTAATGAAGGTTGATGTCGAGGGAGCCGAGGCGGAAGTCTTGGGTGGAGCGCAAGCACTTATCGAACGTCTCAGCCCTGTCATCATTTTCGAAGCTCTGTCAGGCGATGCTTTGCGCAGAGCGAAAGAAACTATTGCAGAAAATAATCCTAGCTATGTAGTCCGAGCGTTAGACAAAACCAACTACATAGCACAACCTGAATAGCTTTCCGCCGTTTTGCATTAACAAAGCTATGCCAAACCGAATTACTACTTCTTAGAGAACGGAGCAGCTGGCTTTCGGTCTACCGTAGAAAAACCGAATTTTTTTAAAGCAAACGCGAGCAGGCTATCAATTGCCGGAGCTCGCCGGCTTGCCACGACTGCAAGCCACGCGACACACGCCTCTAACGATAGCCGGTCACGAAGCGCCATGCGACAAAGCGCGTTCGCGCTCTCTAACTCGTTCGCTAGTAGGTATTTTACTGAACTTTTTGCTAGCGATTTACTTGTTTTTTTAGTAGGTGCTAGAAAAAGGCCACCTTGAGCACCGTACTTCTCAAGTATATCAACGCCATAAGTGGCGCGATCAAGTGCAGACTGGCGAGCGAACTCACTCAAACGAGTCTGGAGTATCCGTTTCTCGGTATCCGTCGACACACTGTCGCCAGGAATGATCCAACGTTCGTATAAAACATCGTCGATGACGCCGAAGCTCCCTAACTCCGTCATGCGTAACCACAAATCTTGGTCTTGAGCGAATCTAAAAAACTCGCGATACCCGCCTACGGAATCGTAATACGTCCGCTGAAACATAACTGAGCCATGGACGACAGGTGCCGTAGATAAGAAATCTGAGTGCTCTAAGTGGCGTTTTTTGAGCTTAGCCAGCGGCTGCTCAATTCGCTTATCGTGCAGCACAGAAACACGCGTAGTTTGACAGCTAACTGCAACCGAATCGCTATTTTTGGATAGCCATTCCCATTGCTTTCGAATCCGATCAGGGCGAGAGCGTTCTCCGGCGCCTTGAATAGCTACGAACGGGGCACTGGAAGCTGAAATAGCGGTCTTCAGCGAAGCTACAAAACCGCGATTCTCTTGATGGATAATTTTGAGGCGCCCATCATTATATGTATCCAATACCTCTCTAACCCTGGGATCTGTACTCCCATCGTTCACCACAACTATTTCGTAGCTATCAAATGTTTGGGCAAGTAGCCCGTCAACTGTGGCACGAATATAGTCGGCACGGTTGAACCATGCACAAACAATTACTACCTGTGGGTTGATGTTAACCATCTAATCGTGAACGTCCCTTAAATTTCTGATATCGCGGCGTCCGCACTTACTATTTCGCCACTAGGCCTGACATATCGCACCTCTGACTCGAGCTCATAGCCGGTTTGTTTCTGTACGGCTGCTTTAATTATTTTTATTAAGTTTAAAACGTCTACTGCGCTCGCGCCTCCATCATTGACGATGAAGTTAGCGTGCGTTTCAGAAACGACTGCTCCCCCTGACCGGATCCCTTTAAAGCCAAGCTTTTCTATAATACTGCCAGGCGGGCCAACCTCAGCATACATCGTCGGATTACTCTTAAACACAGAGCCACAATTCGGCTGCTTTTGAGGAAATTTGGCTCTACGTGAACGAAGTATGCTAAGTATTTCCCGTCTCACCTCCGCGCGGTCGTGTGAATGCTCAAACCTCAGAACCACCTCGCCTATAATTTCGCCATTGCATTGAAAGACGGATTGGCGGTAGCCAAACCCGCAATCATCGCCCTCCCGATGAATAAGCTCTCCATTCCGTGAGACGCTAGTAACCTCACATACCGCGAGCCCCACCGCTTTCCTCTGGCTGCCCCCATTCATACAGACGAGGCCCCCAAGCGTTCCCGGTATACCAGCCATATGTTCCGCGCCGGTCAACCCCGCCTTCATTATAGTTCTGACTAACGTCGGTACCCAGACTCCCGATTCCGCACGCACCATATCGCCAGCAATCTGAACGTTTGCCAAAGAGTTTCCCAATTGTATGCAAACCGCTCGCAACCCCTCATCCGCGAACAGAAGGTTACTTGTCGCCCCAATAACCAAAGGCCGAACTCCCGCAATCGCGAGCCATGCTCTTATCCTACATAGCTGTTCGAGAGACTTCGGTCGCACGAGGATATCGGCGGTGCCACCTACTCGCCATCGGCTAATTTGCTTAAGAGAGGCGTTTATAAACACCGCGCCTGGAGCCAGACGCTCTAAATCAGAACCGATTTCGTGTTTTCGGGAAACCGAATCAGAATTCAACATTCGCACCCAAACTAGCCAATTTCTGAGCGAAATTTACATAGCCTCGGTCGATCTGCCACGCGTCGTGGATACTCGTTTCACCGTGCGCCGTCAAACCACAAAGCGCAAGCGCAGCTCCCGCCCGTAAATCAAGCGCTTTGACGGTTGCACCTTGCAAACCGCCACCCTTTCCGAATATTCGTAACATCTCGCCGTCGATTTTGTAATCCATACCCATGAGCGCCATTTCACCAGCGTAACCGTACCGCCCCGGGAATCGGAGGTCGATAATCCGCGACTCTCCAGTAGCGACAGCTGCCCATGCTGCGAGCAATGGCTGAACATCCGAATTAATTCCCGGGTGCGGCCCGGTGCTAATTTCCACCGGATAGCAGGTGCCGCCCCGAACAATCAACGAACTTTCACCCTTGTAAAGGCGCGCACCCGCTGCGCGCAAGTGCGCCAATACGACTTCAAGGTCATCATACGGGAAACCGCAGATTTCTACGTCCCCCGACGTGATACTAGCCGCTGTCAACCATGTAACGGCTTCCATATTGTCAGGGATCACACGGTGCACGCCGCCTCCGAGCCCTTCGACGCCAGTGATCTCTATATGCTGCTGGCCGTAGATGTCGATACGCGCGCCAATACTCCGCAAAAAGGCCACCAAGTCGACAATTTCAGGCCGCACGTGCGGATTCCAGATTCGTGTAACGCCCTGTGCGAGGGTAGCAGCTAAGATAGCGTTCTCCGTCGCACCGGTAGACCGAATAGGTAAATTAATATCGGCACCCACTAACCCGCGCGGAGCGGCCGCGCACAAGTACCCATTTTCTTCCCAAACCTCAGCGCCGAGAACCTGTAATAAAGAAACATGGAGGTCGTATTTTCGCTCGCCCAGCTGACAGCCGCCCGGCAACGGCACCCGGCCTTCGCCCAGCCTTGCCGTAAGCGCCCCGAGAATAAGAAGCGTATTACGAATGGACCGGCCGCTCCAGTCGAGCTGACTTTGCAGCTGCCGGTCTTCCGAAACGCGTATTTCTTCATCTGAAATAGCTTCCACCGACTTCCCTAAGGCTTCTAACATCTCAAAGTGAATTTGAGCATCCAGGAGTTGAACGGGAAAATTACTGAACGTCACATCGCTATTGGTGAGGAGGCTGGCGGCGAGAACTCGCAGCGCGCTGTTTTTCGCGCCGCTCAACGATACGACACCATTTAATGTCGATTTCTCGACTTTAAGAACTTTAATTTCCGACATAACTTTCGCCTTTTTGGGAAACAACCTGCGCAGGTGATCCGACCACAGTAGCTCCCGCGGGCACATCCTTTATAACAACCGCCGAAGCCCCCACTACAGCGCCTGTCCCCACCGTAACTGCTCCAACTACCGTCGCGCCCGCAAATACAACTACATCCGAACAGATTTCAGGGTAGCGCCGACTGCAACGTTCGCCCGACCTAGCGGCCCCCAAAGTCACATTTTGGTATATGGTCACGTTGGCGGCGATCTTGACGCCATCACCGATAACTATCCCCGTCGGATGGGGAAATTTTACATTAGGTGCAATTTCCGCCTGAGCTGATATAAAGACACCATGCGCAATTTGAAGTCGGGCCGAAACAAACTTAGCCAGCTTAGGCATGCCTTTCGCTCGAAAATAACGCATCAGTGCTACATAAGCTTTTACTCTAGGGCCCATTCCTGCTAGCGCTAGCTGCTCGATGCGAGTTATAAGTAGTTTCATAAGTTTAGTGCGCTACGGTATTCAAATCATCGGCGCACGTGAATGCTACGCGCGACTCGGAGACAAATAGCGGAATACGAGAAAACTGACAAATAGATAGTAAAGTGTCATGTAGGCGCTATAGGCCATAACGAAATGGCGAATCCCGATTTCAAGCAGACTTGTCAGGAAAAAAAGGACAATCAAACCCAAGAGTCGCGCGAGATTTATCAGAAAGAAAGCGCGTTGAGTTTCAAAGATATTGAAAACTTGTACTAACGGCGCCGAGGTCAACTGGAATAACAAGAAAACCGATAAGTAGGACGAATATAAACCCGCATCGTACCAATCCTTACCAAACGCAACTCTAAAAATATCCGGTCCGAGAGAGAACAATATCGCTACTGCCGGCGCGCCTATCACGAACATTCTTTTCTGAACACTCAAAGAAATGGCTCGTATTTCTTCTAGACGGTTTCGTCCTAACGCCGCGATTTCCGCGTAGAAAGCCCTGCTCATAGAGCGGCCGAGCAAGCTTATCGGCAGCCCTAACGACATAATCGCAAGGCCGAGATGACCAGTTGCGTTAGAACCGTAGCTTGATGCGCAGAAGAGTAATGGCGCCTGCACTGAAAAGACGAGCAAAAGTTGCGAAGGAAAACGATAGATCGGAAAATCTTTATAGTAACCAGCTACGAACAGAATTCTTTTGACGCTTAGTCGCCGACTTAAATTTCTCAAGTCCTCTACAAAAGACGATAAGTAATATCCGATACCACCGCTTTGAGTGGCGACTTGTCCCGCTATAAGGCCAAGGGGCTTTATCGAGAGCAAACCCAGCAATATTTTTAGGCTTTCACCAACTAATGACTGCGTGAGCTGCGTTCTGGCGATAACTTTATAGGCGCGTCTGCGCGTAGCCCATAACCCGAGCATTTCGTACGTTGCGACGCCCATCGCGCCCGGAACAATTATCCACCAAAACGGAAGAAGCTCGTCCGCGGCTAGCAACGGTAAGAGTGATTCTGAAAATAAGAACAGTGCGACGGTAGCGATTATGCCGAAGGCGCACATTATTGCGCTACAGAGCAACAGTATATTGATCGCTAGCCCGTCTTGGCGCGGCAATGGCAACGCTATTTCATAACGTAGTGTAAATGCCGGCACGAGAATATTGACGAATGAAGCAAATACGGCGAGCACACCATAGTCTGACGGCGTGTAGATCCTAGTCAGGAGTGGTATTGCACAAATTGCTATTAACCGTCCTGTTCCGCTACCCACCGCAAGGGTCAGCATCCCCCGCCACACAGTATTTGTGCTCACCGACCATGGCTTCTCTTTGCTAAACATATAAGGGCGCTTCCGGGCGTGAGAGGCACGTCGCCTGCCAGCAGTCGCCACCGAGGAGACATCTCATTGATACACAGGTACTGGTTTTATTTTCCGAGCACCCATATGTAAGCTCGTTAGTCGGCGAGGGGGCAGCACAGAGCGCAAGAACAAAGCCGTGCCAGATGAACCTGTCAGTCTCCGCAGTGATACGCCTAGCTTTTGACTCTCGCGAAGGTCGAGAGGGCCAGATTATCCGTCAGACTCATGACGACCTACAGCTTGCGAGGGGGCGGTCTTCGCACTAGTACCGATAGGCGTAATAACCGTACTTGCTGTAGCCGTAGCGCCGGCGATCAACTCGAAGGCCGTTGAAGATTGCGCCCGTCAATTTCAGGTCGTCGCGATGCATGCGTCGAATCGCCTGATCCACTTCGTGGCCGGTACTGTGCTCGCTGCGCACCACGAGGAATGTAGCCGCTACGTTATTGGCCACAATGCTGGCATCGGTCACATTGAGGATGGGCGGCAGATCATACAGCACGTAGTCGTAACGGCTCTCCAAGCCGGCTTTCATCTCGTTGAATCGGCGAGATACCAGCAACTCGGCCGGATTGGGCGGGCGCTTGCCGGTGGTGAGCAAATCCAGGTTTTCGATTCCGGAAACCTGCATGGCATCGTCGATCGCGACGTCTCCAGACAATACCTCGGAGAATCCCGGCCCCTGTTTAACGCCGAATGCTCGGAACAGCTGCCCGCGGCGCAAATCCGCATCGACGAGGAGTACACGTGCACCGGTCTGTGCGATCAAGGCAGCCGTATTCGCAGCGATGAAGCTCTTGCCGCAGCCCGGCGTCGGGCCGGTAATCGCGATGAACTTGGTGTCGCCCTCGATCATGGCGAACTGCAAGCTGGTCCGCAGACTGCGGATGCTTTCCACCGTCGGATCGTCCGGCCGATTGACGGCCAAAAGACTCAGTTGCCCCTTACGATTGGCGCTGCCTGTCTCCCAGCTGGAGAAAGGGACGGTCGCATAAACCGGCAACCCGTATTGCGACTCTATTTCGTTCGGGTCGTCGACTGTCACGCGGAGGAGCGCGCGCGTGATGACCAGCAAGATCGCTGCGACTACGCCCGCTAATAGGCCGATAACCAGCCAGAAGCCGCGCTTCGGCGCAATCTTCCCGCTGCTCGCGTATGCGCTATCGACAATATGCGATACGCCCGTAATACCGGCCTTGGTAATCTCCAGCCCTTGGGAAGTGTTCAGCAACTGCGTGTAGAGCTGGTTATTGACATCGACCTCGCGGCGCAGCTGCAGAAGCTGGGACTCCGCCTTAGGCAGCGTCTTGAGCTGACCTTGCAACTCATTGCGCTGGCGCACCAGGCTGGCGCGCTTATCGTTGGCGGCCTGCACCTGTGGGGCTTGCTGGGTGAACTCCTGCAACAGCTCCTGGCGCTGCAGTTCGGTTTGCGCGATCTGCTGATCAATGTTGGTGAGTCGCTGCAGTACGGAGTTTGCCTCCGCACTCAAGTCCAGCGTGCCGCTTTCGGTCTGGTAATCGCGCAGTTTGTTCTCTGCAAGGTCGCGCTCTTCCTTGATTTCGGGAAGCTGCTGCTTGAGGAAGTCGAGACGACGTTGCGCCTGCTCCGACTGCTTTTCTACGTTCTGCTGAATATACGCCGTCATGACGGAATCCAGCCGACGCTCGGCCTCCGCCGGCGAACTGCCTTGCAGCGTGAGATTCAAAAGGCCAGACCCTTGCGGCTGCTCTACAATCGTAAGCTTAGACTGCAGGCTGCCAATAGCCGCCGGCCGCGGTACGTATCTCACGTTGAAGTGGGTGCCCGGCTTGGCGTGCAGCGCTTCAACGAAGATTTTCATCGGACCGATGCCCGGCGCCTGGCCAGATGCGGTGGTGCCTACTGCGCCTTGTAGAACCTGCTCGCCGCCGCGGGTCAGTAGCGTGAAACGGTTGTTCTCGTTCGCGACGAGCTGAAACGACGCCGAGTTGACGGTATCTGGCATCTCAATGCGCGTGACGTTGACGGACTCGTTGCCCCAGGCATAACCACCCAAGAACGGTACATTCACGCCGTTCTTGAAATTGGCCGTTACGAAACGCGCAATTGGCTCGCCGATAACCGGGAAGTACGCAGGCTGTGCCCGCACACGCAAATGCAGGTCGTCTACCGCGTCACCTACTACAGAGCGCGAGCGGATGACCGTCGCCTCGGCGCTCACGGCCCTTATACCGGAGCCGCGCGCTGCAACTTGCTGCTCCATGAACGCCTGCGGCGCCATGTTCTGGCTTTGTTCGACACGCATGAGCGACGTCGCCTGGTACACCGGCGGTGTTTTCCAAGCGAAATACGTCGCGAGCAGCAGGCCGAGGATCGCAAAGGCAAGGATCCACGGCCAACCGTCTAGAACAATCCCGATATATTCGCGAAGGTCTATCTCTTTTTCATCGTCAGCGGATTTGGAATCGCGCTTGTCCTCTGCTGCTACCAAAATCGTCTCGTCTAGTTATTGTCGCGGCTCACGCGATCATAAAGATAGTAGCTCTGCGTGATCGCATTGAGCGACGGAAGAATAAGCGCGAGCGCACGGTTGAAGTTCACGAAGCTCGCCGGTGCAGCGAAGACCACGTCGCGCGGCTGGAGTTCAAACTGGTTGGCCAGCAGAAGACCGCTGACCTTGCTGGCGTCGAGCTTGTAGATGTTCGGCCGCATGACGGTTTTAACGCCGCCGTCGCGGGAGGGCTGGCTATCCACGAACCCGCGGATCACGTAGATCGCACTGGTATCTGCGCTATCAAGCCGCACGCCGCCTGCGTCGGCCATTGCATCGCTGAGTGACATGCCGCCAGTAGAGTACGGCAGAGCTGTCTGCTTGCTGAATTCGCCCACCATGAAGATACGGTTTGCGCTGTCATCAATGAGCAGACGGTCGCCCGGGCGTAGCGGCACGGGACGGCCGCTGGAATAAATCTCGTTCAAATCCAGCGGCGTCGATTCGCCTTCGCGAATGAGGATGACGTTCTGCACGCCTACGCCACCGCCCTCTTTCGTGGCCAGCGAGTCGCACTGGTCGAGGGCTTCCAGGACCGTAAGGGTGACGTCGGTAAACGGCACGGTGCAGGGCTTGGCGATATCGCCGGAAATATAGATGCGTTGGCTGCGGTACTCGCGCACGCGCACGTCGACCTGCGGTTCACGAATGTAGCGGGACAGGCCTTTGGAGATGCGTTGGCGCAGCTCCTTGAGCGTCATACCTTCGACGTTCACCTCACCCACATAGGGGTAGTAGATATTGCCGTCGGCGCTGACGAGCTGCCCCTGAATACCCTCGTTGTTCGTGACGCCCGCCGGGTTGGTGAGTTCGGGATGGCCGAAGACGATGACTTGCAACACATCGCCGGGGCCGATGGTGTAGTTCATGACCTCGGTGGGCGCCGTGGACACACGCTGCTGTGCTTCGCCGAGCGGTTTGGACGCGGCGATTTCCTGCTGGTGGCGAATAAGCCAGGGCGTGATCTGCAGCACGCGGGGCTCGTAGTCGATTTCCTGCTTGGACAGTTCTTCGTCGTAGGTGGCTGCGCTGTCGTTGCCGCCGAAGTTGTACCAGCTGCCGCTATCCATGGCATCGGAGCTGTAGCCGGGCAGCGCACAGCCCGTGGTTGCCAGAACCCCGGTTGCCAGCAGGCCGGCCACCGCCCAACGCATCACGCCATGACGTGCGTGCTTTGGCACGCCCCCTTCACCCAAGTTCGCCATGTTTGTCATTCCCCTGAATTCGTTATGGACGTATGACGCGCGCCTGCCGCCCTGCTTTTTGAACACCGCCAGTTTACGCGAACTGTGCTGCGCACACCCCAAAAAATTGCGCTGGGCGAATTATAGAGCGCTGACCGTGGACAATTTTATGACTGCTTCAGCCCGCGCCCTGGCTTTTAGCCCTCGCCGGCTGCAAACGGGCCAGCCATGCGGCCACGCCTTTGTCGATTTCAGCATAGGCGGTTTCGAATATGTCGTCGCTTAGACGATAGGGGTCCACGATGTCTGCGCCGCCGGTCCAATGCGATGTAAGAAATACACGGCCGCGGCATTCGGGATACTGTGCACACAGCCAGTCTTTCTGCCCGGCTTCCATCACCAGCACCAGCTCGAAGGATTGCAGCATGGGGCGGGTGACCTGCTGGCCGCGATGCGCTTCCAGCGATAGCCCTTCTCGAACGGCGATCGCCGCGGCCGGCTCGGGCATCTTGCCGCCCACCACGGCACCGATACCGGCCGAGGCCACCTGCATTTGCGGGGCGTCGCGGCGCACCAGCCCTTCTGCCAACGGGCTTCGGCAGATATTGCCGGTGCATACACAAAGAACGCTTTGGATTTGCATAGTCGAAGGGAGTCAGGGGAATTCAATCACGGGGGCTGGCCGTACATCGCCAGGGCCGGACCAGCGCACTCGCAAGATACGCTGATGTGCCGGCGTGACCATAGCTGCCGGTTTACGGCGTGATGTTCGCCTCGCCGCGCAGGTTGCCCAGCTGGTCGACCACGCGCACTTTGTCGTATTCGCCTGCCGGCGGGCGAATGGCCACGCAGGAGGCAATCAACGCCTGGCTGACGGCCGCGTCCAGACGGGGCGCCTTCCAGTCCATACCAATGGTGAGCGTGTCGTTTTCGATGGCCGTTTTGTTCTTGTCCAGCGCGACCGAATAACCGCCGGTCGGGCGTTGGCCCATTTCCACGACGATTACGCCGTCGGGCGACGCCATGCTCGGGCTGAATTCGCTGATGCTGCGATAGTCGATCCAGTTGCCGAACTCGGTGGGGTTACCGAAATACAGGGCGTTGGAATCCTGCGACGTGGTGCCGCAGTACTGGCTTTCGCCGATAACCTTGGCGCTTGGGCCACCGCGGCCGGGGCCAAGAGCACAGCCGGCCAGAACGAGTACCAGCAAACCGGAAAACAGCGATCGCGTCATGGGTGAAAACATTCGGTTGATCGATTAAAGCGGATTTCGGAATGCCGCGAAGCCTAGCATGAGGCGACGGCCGTCGGATATGAACGCAGCGCGGGTATCGGCCGGCGGCCGGGAAAGTTTCGGGTAGGTTGGCTGTCGTGTGGCGGCGTTGTTCGGGTTTGGGGTGCGCGAAGCGGCGGCTGTGCGGTTCTTTGGCGCGTGGATTTAACGCGGTTTTACGGGCTTCTTTCTTTGTTGGATTACGCTTCGCTAATCCAACCTACGGCTACACCGGGTCGAGGCCGCGGCGGCTGGCGTAGGTTGGCTTGGGCCGCCAGGCCGTAAGCCAACGCGGTACGGACCTCTTGGCCTTTCGAAGCTTTGAGGATTGGAATCGACGCCGGGGCTTCGTTCTTTGTTGGATTACGCTGCGCTAATCCAACCTACGGCTACGCCGGGTCGAGGCCGCGTCGGCTGGCGTAGGTTGGCTTAGGCTGCCAGGCCGTAAGCCAACATGGGCGGCCTCTTGGGCTTTCGAGGCTTTGCGGATTGGAATCGACGCCGGGGGCTTCGCTCTTTGTTGGATTACGCTGCGCTAATCCAACCTACGAGCGACGCGGCGGGCGCGTTAGGCGCGACGCGAGGTATCGGCTAGGCCGGCTTCGATATAGTCGTGCTCGATCAGGTAGGCAACGATCTGTTCGACGCCCTGCTCGATGCTGGTTTCGCCCGTGCGCACATGAATTTCCGGGTGTTCGGGGGCCTCGTACGGTGCGCTGATGCCGGTGAAGTTGGGAATACTGCCGGCGCGGGCCTTCTTGTACAGACCCTTAGGGTCGCGCTGCTCACACACCTCCAACGGGGCGTCCACGAACACTTCCAGGAAGTCGTTCTCGCCGCGCGGCGACAGGTTGCGGGCCATGTCGCGGTCTCTCCGGTAAGGCGAAATGAAGGCGCTCAGATTGATCAGGCCGGCGTCACGAAAGAGCTTGGCCACTTCGCCGATGCGGCGAATATTCTCGATGCGGTCTTCCGGGCTGAATGCCAGGTCGCGATTCAAACCCGTGCGAACGTTGTCGCCGTCCAGGCGATAGGTTCGACAGCCCATGTGATAAAGCCGCTCCTCGAGCGCCACGGACAGCGTGGATTTGCCCGAGCCGGACAGGCCCGTAAACCAGATGGTAAAGCCGCGATGCTGGTTGAGCTGTTCGCGATGCTTACGGCTGACGGTGCCTTCATGCCAGACGATGTTCGAGCTTTTATTTTGGGTCATAGGGTGTCCTGACTTAATGGATACGGACTGTGATACGCGATCGCTCATGTGTGCGTATCGCGCCCCCGCGTGCTCGACCCCTTCGTAAAATACCGCAAAGCACGCGCTTCGGCACATGCAAGTGTTG
>NZ_CAXGSH010000029.1:0-37613 GCF_964012375.1 uncultured Salinisphaera sp. | reverse complement strand
CTTCGAAGCGGCTGAGCTGTCGCATGCGACCAATACGCTGCCGGAGATCTGCGGCCGTATCTGCCCGCAGGATCGCCTGTGTGAAGGCGCCTGCACGATGAACGACGGCTTCGGCGCCATCACCATCGGCTCGGTCGAGAAATACATCACCGACGAGGCCTTCAAGCAGGGCTGGCGCCCGGACGTCTCGAACGTCGTCTGGACCGACAAGAAAGTCGCCGTAATCGGCGCGGGCCCGGCCGGCCTCGGCGCGGCCGATATCCTGGTACGCAGCGGCGTGAAGGCCGTGGTATTCGACAAGTATCCGCGTATCGGCGGCCTGCTGACCTTCGGCATCCCCCCGTTCAAGCTCGAAAAGGACGTGGTCGAAACCCGTCGCGAAGTCATGGAAGGGATGGGCGTGGAATTCCGTCTGGGCTGCGAAGTGGGCAAGGACGTCCAGATCGAAGACCTGATGGAGGAATACGATGCCGTGTTCCTCGGCATGGGCACCTATACCTACATGAAGGGCGGTTTTCCCGGCGAGGATCTCGACGGCGTACACGAAGCGCTGCCCTTCCTGGTGGCCAACATCAACCGCGAGCTGGGTCTGGAAAAGAACCCGCGCGACTTCATCGACATGCGCGGTGAACGCGTGGTGGTGCTCGGCGGCGGTGATACCGCCATGGACTGCAACCGCACCTCGATCCGCCAGGGCGCCAAGAAGGTCATCTGTGCCTATCGTCGCGACGCCGAAAACATGCCCGGCTCGGCGCGGGAGTTCCAGAACGCGCGCGAGGAAGGCGTGGAGTTCATGTTCAACCGCCAGCCGGTGGAAATCGTCGGCGACACCCAGGTCGAAGGCATCAAGGTGGTCACCACCAAGCTGGGCGCACCGGACGAGCGCGGCCGGCGTCGGCCCGAGCCGGTACCGGGCACCGAAGAAGTCATCGAGGCCGATCGCGTGATCATCGCCTTTGGTTTCCGCCCCAACCCGCAGGAATGGTTCGATACCCACAGCGTGGATATCGACGACGGTGGGCGCGTGATTGCCCCCGAGAAGGGCCGCTTCAAGTACCAGACCACCAACCCGAAGATCTTTGCCGGCGGCGATATGGTGCGCGGCTCCGATCTCGTGGTTACCGCCGTGTTCGAGGGCCGTGAAGCCGCCAAGGGCATCCTCGACTATCTGCAGGTGGGCGTCGGCGAATCCGGCAACGCGGCCTGATCGATCGCCTTCTCACGCGGCGCGTCGGCTCTGCCACGCGCCGCAGACTAGACCGCTGACCGGAGCACGCCCGTGCGCCCCATTGCCGATACCGATCGTCTGATCTTCGCCCTCGACGTGCCCGATGCCGACGCCGCGCGTGCACTGGTCGACCAGCTGGGCGACGCGGTGAGCTTCTATAAGGTCGGCCTCGAGCTGGCCATGGCGCCGGGCTATTTCGAGCTGGTCGACTGGCTCAAGGCCCGCGGCAAGAAGGTCTTCGTCGACGTGAAGCTGTTCGACGTGCCGGCCACCGTAGCCGCAGCCGTACGCCGCCTGTGCGCGCGCGATATCGACTTCATCACCGTGCACGGCAACCAGCAGGTCATGGAAGCAGCTGCCGAAGCACGCAGCGGCGACTCGCGTATTCTCGCCGTCACCGCGCTCACCAGCCTCGACCAGGGCGATCTCGACGATATGGGCTTTGCCTGCGATATCGAGTCGCTGGTGCTTTCGCGCGCTAAGCGTGCGCTCGAGGCCGGCTGCGACGGCGTGATTTCGTCCGGCATGGAAGTCGCCAACCTGCGCGCCCATGCCCCGGACAGGCTGATCGCGGTTACGCCGGGCATCCGGCCCGTGGCCAACGACGAGCGCGCGCCCGACGATCAGAAACGGGTGATGACACCCACCGCCGCGATCGCTGCCGGGGCGGATTACCTGGTGGTCGGCCGCCCAATTCGAAACGCCGAGGATCCACGCGCCGCGGCGCTGGCGATCCAGGACGAAATAAGCCGGGCGGTCGCGGCGCGTTAACCTCCCCTGCCCGCCTGCGCGGTATGCCCCGCCGGGCCAAGCCGTTAAACTGCGCGGCGTCCCATTCTTCGCGCGGCCGAACGTCGCGTGCGTTGCGAGTGCCTTATGTCCCACGATCGTCTGCTGCGTGCGCTCAAGCGCGAACCCGTTGATGTCACCCCGGTCTGGCTCATGCGTCAGGCCGGGCGCTACCTGCCGGAATACCGCAAGCTGCGCGAACAGGCGGGCAGTTTTCTCGACCTGTGTCAGAACCCGGAACTGGCCTGCGAGGTCACGCTGCAGCCGCTGCGACGCTTCCCCCTAGACGGCGCGATCCTGTTTTCGGACATCCTCACGATTCCGGAAGCCATGGGCCTCGGCCTGCATTTTGTCGCCGGCGAAGGCCCGCATTTCCACCATCCGGTGCGTACCCCGGACGAAATCGCGAAACTGCGCGTACCCGATATCGAGGACAGCCTCGGCTATGTGCCGGCCGCCGTGCGCCTGATCCGCCGCGAGCTCGACGGCAAGACGCCGCTGATCGGCTTTGCCGGCAGCCCGTGGACGCTGGCCACCTATATGGTCGAAGGCGGCCCGTCGAAAAACTATCAGCACATCAAGGCGCTGATGTATAACGCGCCGGCGTCGCTGCATCAGCTCATGGATATTCTCGCGCGCTCGGTCGCGGCCTATCTCAATGCACAGATCGCGGCCGGCGCCCAGGCCGTGCAGATATTCGATACCTGGGGCGGCGTGCTGACCCCCGCGGCCTATCGCGAATTCTCGCTGGCCTACATGCAGCGCATCGTCGAACAGCTCAACGACGCCCCGGACGGCACCAAGGTGCCCGTGATTCTGTTCACCAAGGGCGGCGGTCCCTGGCTGGAAGCCATGGCCGCTACCGGCTGCGATGCGCTCGGCCTGGACTGGACCATCGATATCGACGAAGCGCGCGCACGCGTCGGCGACCGGGTTGCCCTGCAGGGCAACCTCGACCCGGCCATGCTCTATGCCAGGCCCGAGGTCATCCGTGAAAACGTGGCTGACGTGCTCAACCGTTTTGGTGATCACCCGGGGCACGTGTTCAACCTCGGCCACGGCGTGACGCCACAGGTCAATCCCGACCACGTCGCCGCGCTGGTCGACGCTGTCCACGAGTTTTCGGCGCGCTGAACGCCCGCCCCGGCGTGCCGCTGGCTTGGCCTTGTCATCGGCAACCGTTACATTGCCGACTTCGTTGTCCGAAATTCGTCTAAGACGCCTGTATGAAGCGCGCGCTACAAAACATTCGCGGTGTAATCGCCGTCATCGGCATGGTGCTGGTCACCCTGCTCGGCTTCATTCCCCTGTTGCCGACCAGCCTGGCCAAACTGCTTGCGCCCTGGCCCGCGGTGAAAAAACCGGCCACGCACGCGGTGCTGTGGGTGGCGCGCTGGTGGGCACGCGGCATCAACGCCTGCATCCTCGGCATGGGCCGGACCCGGGTCAGCTACGAGCAACAGGTGCCCGACGACCCGCACGGGCGCTACGTGGTGATTTCCAATCATCAGTGCTGGGCCGATGTGATGCTGCTCTGTCATGTGATCGAGCCGCAACTGCCCTTCCCGCGCTATTTCATCAAGGAACAGCTGCGCTGGCTGCCGGTCGTCGGCATGGCCTGCTGGGCGCTGGATTTTCCGTTCATGAAACGCCATAGCCGGGCCGAGATCGAAAAGAACCCGGCCCTGCGTACCCGCGACATGGAAACCGTGCGCCGCTCCTGCGAGACCTTTCGCGACTGGCCGGTCACCATCGTCAACTATGCCGAGGGCACGCGCTCCAACGCTGCCAAGCGTCGGGCGGTGAACTCGCCCTATGAAGCGCTGATGCCGCCCAAGGCCGGGGGTACCGCCTTTACCCTCAATGCCATGCACGATGTGCTCGACGGCGTGCTCGACATGACCGTGGCCTATGTGAACACGCCGGAGCCGAAGTTCTGGGACATGCTCTGCGGGCGGATCGACGAAGTGGTCATTCGCGTACGCCGTCTCGACGTGCCCCGCGACCTGCTCTCCGGCGATTACATGGGCGATGCCGATTACCGTCGGCGCTTCAAGCAGTGGCTCGAACAGCGCTGGGCCGAAAAGGATATCGAAGTGGCGGCCCTGCAGGACCCGCGGCGTTCGGCTACCCGGTTCAGCCAGGTCGGCAAGAGCGCATGAAAAGACAGGGGCTGATCTGGATCACCGGCGCCAGCTCGGGCATCGGCGCAGCCCTGGCGCGGGAGATGGCCGCGGCCGGCTGGCGAGTGGCCGCCAGCGGGCGCAACCGCGAGCGACTGGATGCCCTGTGCGCCGACGCGCCCGAGGCCATTCACGCCTTCGCTCTGGACGTCACCGATACGAACGCCAACGAGCGCGTCGTGGTCGAAATCGAACAAAAGCTGGGGCCGATCGATATCGCCGTGCTCAACGCGGGCGTGGGCAGCCAGTTCAACGCCACACGCTTCGATGCGGCCGATGTGCAGGACCGCATGACCGTCAACTATGGCGGTACGGTCAACGGCATCGGCGCGGTGTTGCCCGGCATGCTCGAACGCGGCCGCGGCCAGATCGCCATGACCGCGAGCGTGGCCGGGTTTCGCGGCCTGCCCGGTGGGGCACCCTACTCCGCCTCCAAAGCCGCGATGATCGCGCTCGCCGAGGGTCTAAAGCTCGATCTGGAAAGTCACGGCATCGCGATCAGCGTGATTACGCCCGGCTTCGTACGCACCCCCATGACCGACAAGAACCGCTTTCCCATGCCGTTCATGATCGACGTCCAGGACGCAGCACGGCGTATTCGACGCGGGCTGGAGGCCAAGCGTTTCGAAATAACCTTCCCGCGGCGCCTTTCCTACGCGGTCAAGCTGTTGCAGCGGCTGCCCTATGCCGCCTATTTCCCGATCATGCGTCGATTGGCGAGGTTATAGGGCCATTCGCCCGGCATAGCAGCGCCGCGTCGTTCATTAGGCTCACCCGACATCTCGCCTCGCCTGGCGAATTCCCGGAAGGCAACGCGACGATTGGCGTTAGCGTTAACAGGCCCTCGATTTTCATGGGCGACACAACACTTCTGGACAAGCGCTGTTTTCGGGCAATACAGTGCCGTGGTGCGTTGCGCAAAACACATGGCGCCGCGCCCACTACGCCTTACCTTGCCGCCAAACAGCGCTTGGCGCATACCCGAATAAAGCGTCAACAGGCCCTAGCCATGAACACCGTAATCTGGATCGTGATCGTAATCGGCGTGCTCGCTGCGGCGTTCGGCATCGTCAACTGGGTGCGCACACAAATCGCCGCCAGCCGAGAAGATCTCAAGCACGTGGATCGCAGCAAGCTGCGTGATCTCGACAAGGACGCATGGGCCGAGGAAGAGCGCGAAAAACAACGGGAAAAGGACGACTGGTAATAGGCGCCAGCGCCGCGGCGATTGCGCGGCTTCATCGTTTTCCGACGCTCGTGCGTAAAATGAGCGACTAACCTGCGGGCCGGCCCGCGTTTCACGCTTTCCGCATTCCCTTTAACCGGCTACGGCATGATGGACGAGATCATTCTCTGGCTCACGCCCTGGGAGCCGCAGCCGCTGCTGATCGCGCTATTCGCGATCGTTGCATGCTGCTACGCCCGCGGGCTGGCGCGCCGACGCCGTCTGCGCGATATCGCCCCGGCCATCGCATTCGGCCTGGGGCTGATCAGCATGTATGTGGTCATGCAGACGCATGTTGATTACTACGCGCAGTACATGTTCTTCATCCATCGCGCCCAACATCTGATTCTGCATCATCTCGGGCCGTTTCTGATCGCGCTGTCCATGCCCACCGCCGTGCTCGCTGCCGGCGCGCCGGCCTGGCTCAATCGCGGCGTGCGCGGGCTCGGCGAACTGCCACCGGTCGCGGCCTGCTACCGCTTTGTGCAGCACCCGTTCATCAGTGCACTGCTGTTCGTCGGCCTGATCTATTTCTGGCTTACGCCGTCGATCCATTTCACTGCCATGCTTTCGGCCCGCGACTACTGGCTGATGAACCTATCCATGGCGGTCGATGGCCTGCTGTTCTGGTGGTTCATGCTCGACCCGCGCGCGCCGGGCACCACGCGTACCACCTACTCCACCGGCCTGCGCATTATCGTGCTGTGGGCGGTCATGCCGCCCCAGATCGCGCTGGGTGCCTATATCGCGCTCGCGCCCGATACCGTCTACGACGTCTATGCCGTCTGCGGGCGGGCTTTTCCGATCTCGCCCATCGTCGACCAGCAGCTGGGCGGCCTGATTACCTGGATACCGGCCGCCATGATGAGCGTTGTGGCAACGCTTATCCTGTTGCGCTTCGGCTTCATCCACGAGCGCAGCAAGCCCGAATCCGCTGACCGACCGAGCGCCTCGCCAGTCAAGGAACCCGTGACATGACCCTGCACAAGATTCTTCCCCGCGTGCTTCTGGCTGTTGGTATAAGCCTGGGCCTCGCCTTGAGCGGCTGCTCGGGCGGTCCCGATTACACCGCGCACGACATCACCGGCGTGATGCCGGACCTCGAGTTCAATCTGACCAACGAAAAGGGCGAGGCGGTTACCGCCGACGATTACGACGGCCGCCTGAAGCTGCTGTTTTTCGGCTATACCAACTGTCCGGATATCTGTCCGGCCACGATGGCCCGCATTCGCGCAGCGCTGGGCGGTCTGGATGCCGACACGCGTGACGATATCGATGTCCTGTTTTTAAGCGTGGACCCGGAACGCGATACGCCCGAGCGCCTGCAACGCTTCACATCGAGCTTCGGCGACGGCGTAGTGGGCCTGACCGGCACCCAGGAGCAGCTCAAGGCGTTAAGCAAGCGTTATCGCGTGACCTACGGCTACGGCGAGCCCAACGACAACGGCTTCTATCTGGTGTCGCACAGCAGCGCGATCTTCGTGTTCGGCCCCGATGGCCGCGCGCGGTTGCTGGTGAACCAGCAAGAAAGCGTGGATGAACTCACTGCGGATCTGAAGACGCTGCTCAACCAGCTCGATTAAGCCGCTAAGCCCATGCCTGTTCGCCGCGGCCGATGCGCTCCTGTAATTCGGCATGCCGGCGCCGATCGAGCGGGAAGTCCCACATCATGGCGACCACGCCCAACTTGATTGCCACCGGCAGCAGGCCGTAGAGCACGGCCAGCGTCCATAGGGCGACGGCGTCGTTGTCCTGACCGGCGTCGAAGCCTGCCAACCACAGCACCGGATAGGCGATACCGAGGGCGATCGCGAAGGCCAGTTTCGTGGCCATGCCCCAGAGCCCGAAATACAGCCCCGCGCGGCCGTCGCCGCCGGCGGCGGTGTCTTCGTCGATGACGTCCGCCTGGATCGAGGCGGCAATGGCCTGATCCACGCCCAGACAGGTCCCGCCCAGCACGCATATCAGGCCGTAGCCGATATAGTCGCCCTCGCCCAGCGTAAGCGTGAAGATGAACACGAAGCTCACCCACAGCATTGAGGCACACCAGAGCCGGTGCTTGCTCCAGTTGCGCCCGATTTTCAGCCACAGCGGCAACCCGAGTACGGCCGACAGGAAATAGATCGCCAGGAAAATGCCGCCGGTGATTTCGCTGCCGCCCAGGATGGCGGTCACGAAGAACAGGAACAGCGCGGCCGGCAGGCCGTTGGCGGCCCCGTTGAGCAGGTAGGCGATCAGCAGCCGGGTAAAGGGGCGATTGGACTTGAGCAGATCCAGGCTTTCCCGCCAACGGATCTTCGAAGCACTGGCGCCGTCCGGTTCGCGTACCCGCCAGAGAAAAAGCCCCGTGGCGATGGGCAGCGCCATCATTAAAAATACCGCGATCGCGGCCAGACCCGCCGCTGCGCCGCCGATAAAGCGCTGTGCGAGGGCTGGCAGCATGATGGCCACCAGCGTACCGAGCACGAAGAATCCCTCGCGCCAGGCGGTGATTCGGGAGCGCTCGTCGTAGTCGGCCGACATTTCCGCCCCGAGCGTGGTGTAGGGCAGATAGATCAGCGTCCAGCCCAGATACGCCAGCATGCTCCATACCAGCAGATAGGCAGCGCCTGCGTTGTCGGGTGGCACGAACAGAAACCACGCCGCGAGCATGAGCACCGGGGCGCCGGCCGCGATCCACGGCCGCCGACGGCCGAACCGGGTCTGCAGCCTGTCCGAGGCGCTGCCGATCAACGGGTCGGTGACCACGTCAAAAAGACGCGCGGCGAAGATCAGGACCCCGACAAGGCCGGTATTCAGGCCCGGCATCTGCGAGTAAAACGGGGGCAGATACACCGTCAGGGGCAGGCCCAGCGCGGCCAGCGGCAAGCCGAGCAGCCCGTAGGCGGCCAGGCGATCCATGCCGGTACGTGTACTCATAGGCGTATCAGTCCCGCTGGAGGGCGATCTGCATCAGATCGATATTGCCGGAGGTAAAGCCGGCCGCGCAGTAGGCCAGATAATACCGCCACATGCGGTAGAAAGACGCGCCGCGCTCGGTGATGATGGAATCGGACGCGGCTCGCACCGCATCGTCCCAGCGCATCAGAGTACGTGCATAGTCTGCACCGTAGAAGTCGGTTTCGCGTACGTGCAGGCCCTTGGCTTCGGCCTGGGCCTGGAAGACGCTGGGCGAGGCCAGCATGCCGCCCGGAAATACGTATTCCTGGATGAAGTCGACGTTGGCCCGGTAGTAGTCGAAGCGCGAGTCGTCGATGGTGATCGCCTGGATCGCCGCGCGCCCGCCCGGCTTGAGGGCATCGTGAATGGCGGCGAAATAGGTCGGCCAGTAGGCTTCGCCCACCGCTTCGTACATCTCGATCGAGACCACGTGGTCGTACTGTGCGCTGACATCGCGATAGTCACGCAGCTCGAACGACACGCGATCGGCCACACCGGCGGCCTGCGCACGCGCCTGGGCAAAGCGCAGTTGTTCGGTGGACAGGGTCAGGCCGGTTACGTGGCAATCCGCATGGGTCGCCGCGTAACGGGCGAAGCCGCCCCAGCCACAGCCGATTTCGAGAATATGATCGCCCGGTTGCACGTCGAGCCGCGCCAGAAGACGGGCATATTTGCGTTTTTGCGCGGTCTCCAGCGGTTCGTCTTCCTGCTGGAAAATCGCGCTGGAGTAGGTCCAGGTCTCGTCCAACCACTGGGCATAGAAGTCGTTGCCCAGATCGTAGTGGTAGGCGATGTTGCGCCGGGAGCCGCGTTTGGAGTTGCGCCGAAGCCGATGCCGGATCGCGCTCATCCAGGTATACAAATGCTGCAGACGCGAAAAATCCGGCTCGAGCGCGTCTTCGTTGAGGTGTAGCAGATAAATCAGCGTGGCGAGGTTGTCGGCATCCCATTCGCCGGCCATATAGCCCTCGGCAAAACCGATGGACCCGGCCTTGAACAAACGCGTGACCATGGCCGCCGAATGCATGTACAGCCGTGCCGACGGCCCCTCGCGATCGCCGGCAAAAATCGCCAGCGAACCGTTGGGCAGGCGCACTTCCAGACGCCCCGTATGCAAACGATCCAGGCGTTTTACCACCTGACGCTCGCGCCAGTTGCTGGGTTCGCCGGCTTGAATTGTCGCGCCCTTGTCACGTTGCATGGTCATCGTTTCAGGAGACATTCTCGCGGTTCTGCTCGGGTTTACGGTGGAATACGGCGCCGCGCAGCCAGAGCTTGAACGCCTGCCAGTGGATCGCCGCGACGACCTTGATCGTCATGAACGGTACGCCGCAGACCGCTTTCAGGATGTTGGCCGTATTCAGCGCGCGGCGCTCGCCGGTCAGCGTGGTGGTAATACGCAGACGCTGGCCGTCGGCTTCGAACAGGCGAATACCCACGCCCAGCTGCGCGCCCGGTGCGGCGAAATGAAACCGGTAGCCGCCGCTGCGATCGAAAAACGGCGATACGTGAAAGGCCTTGGCTTTGCGTTGCGCCGCACGCCAGTTCATGGGCGCGCCCTGCTCGTGCAGCACATAGAAATGGTGCTCGCCGAAGGTGTTGTGAACTTCCACCACGATGGCACGCAGCGAGCCGTCGGCATGGTGGCAATAGAACACGCTGATCGGATGAAAACCGTAGCCGAGCACGCGTGGCATGGTCAGCAGCTGTACACGCCCGCCGGCCAGATCGACGTCGTGTTCGGCCAGCAGCTCATCCAGCCAGACGCGCAGGTTCACGCGCGCATCGTGCGGGCCATGCTCGGCATCGTAGAACGACAGGACATTGAAGCGGTTGCGGGACAACAGCGGCGATACGGCACAGGCGTCATCGATCGCGTCGATATCCAGCAGCAGATAGAAGCTGCGATAGTTGAAGCGATAGCGCGGCGGGCCCGGTCGCCGATGCATGACCCGACAGCGATAGAGCGCGCCCGCACTAACCATCGCGCCCACGCCAGGGCACGTCGATGCCCAGTCCGCGAGCCACGCGCACCGCCGAGGCCAGGCCGTCTTCATGGAAGCCGTAGCCGCACCAGGCGCCACAGAACCAGGCCCGATTATGGCCCTGGATCTCGTCCAGCCGGCCCTGAGCAGCGATGGCCTCGCCGTCGAACACAGGGTGGTGATACTCGATTTCGCGGATGACGTGGCGGGCGTTGGGCTCGACGCGCGGGTTGAGGCTAACCACGTATTGGCGCTCGCCGCCGATGGACTGAAGCCGGTTCATCCAGTAACTCACGGTGACGCGCTGATCCTCGACTCCGTCGCGATCGGCCAGATAATTCCAGGCCGCCCAGACGCGCCGGCGCTGCGGCAACAACGCGATATCGCTGTGCAGGATCGCGCGGTTGGGCTGAAATCGAAACGCCGACAAAAGCGAGGATTCCAGCGCGCTGGCATCCGCCAGCATCGCGCGGGTCTGATCGGCATGACAGGCGAACACCACCTGATCGAACGTCTCGGTCTTGCCGTTGGCCAGGGTCAGATGGGCGCCATCTTGATCGCGGCGCACGCGCTCGACCGGCGTGGCCAGGCGCAGACGCGCGCCCAGGTGCTTGGCAATAGCCTGCACATAGCGCTGGCTGCCGCCAACGATCGTTTTCCACTGCGGCCGGTTCGACAGTTCCAGCAGCCCGTGGTTGTCGAAAAAGCGCAGGAATGCGCCGACCGGAAATGCGCGCATGTCCGCCGTCGGCGTGGACCAGATCGCGGCCGCCATGGGCAACAGATAGCGCGCGGCAAAGGCATCGCTATAACCATTACGATCAAGAAACTCACCCAGCGACACCGCGGGTAGCGCGTCAGTCTCGATGAGCTGGCGGGTCTGGCGGTTAAAGCGCAGGATATCGGCGATCATGCGCCAGTGGCGTGAATCCAGCAGCCGGCTCTTCTGGGCGAACAGCGTACGCCAGCTATCGCCGGCCCATTCGATCGCGCCGTCGCCGATCGACACCGCAAACGACATGTCGCTGGCCCGTGTCTCGACCGCAAGCTCGGCCAATAACGACTCGAAAAACGGATAGTTACGATCGTTTAACACGATAAAGCCGGTGTCCACCGGCTGTTCACCGGCCATAACCGTATTGGCATGCCCGCCGGGCCGGTTGGCGGCTTCGAAGACGGTGATCTCGGCGCTGCCATCGAGCAACCATGCCGTCCCCAGCCCGGCGATGCCGCTGCCCACGATAGCGATTCGCTGCATGTCGTCCTTTTTATTAAAGCGTACGGGCAAGTCGAACGCATGGCTACGCCTGCGGACCGTGCATAGATGCGCGGTGTTTTTACCCGTTTTGGTGTTTCGGCTATGCTCTGCGACCGACTTTTGAAACGACGTGGGCACAAAAGCCGCTGGCGCCGCGCGATCGCCTCTAGTCTATCGAATTCGGGCATCGTTGCCGCGGTATCTGTCATAAGACACGGCAAGCTGTTGTTCGCGTCTGTCTTCAAACCTTTTCATTTACAAGGAGCGCACCATGAAAGAACCCGTACGCGTAGCCATTACCGGCGGCGCCGGCCAGATCAGCTACTCGCTCATCTTCCGTATCGCCGCCGGCGACATGCTTGGCCCGGATCAGCCGGTCATCCTGCAGCTGCTGGAAATCCCGCCGGCCATGGACGCGCTCAACGGCGTGATGATGGAAGTCAACGACTGTGCCTTCCCGCTGGTCAAGGACATCATCGGCACCGACAAGCCCGAAGAAGCCTTCAAGGATGCCAACATCTGCCTGCTCGTCGGCGCCAAGCCGCGCGGTAAGGGCATGGAGCGCTCCGACCTGCTCAAGGCCAACGCCGATATCTTCTCGGTGCAGGGCAAGGCCATCAACGACCACGCCTCGCGCGACGTCAAGGTGCTGGTGGTCGGCAACCCGGCCAACACAAACGCCCTGATCGCGGCCAGCAACGCGCCGGATCTCGACAAGGGTCAGTTCACCGCCATGATGCGCCTGGACCACAACCGTGCCCTGTCGCAGCTGGCCCAGAAGACCGGCACCCAGGTCACCGATATCGACAAGATGATCGTCTGGGGCAACCACAGCGCGACCCAGTACCCGGATATCAGCCAGGCGACCGTCAACGGCAAGCCGGCCCTGGATCTGGTCGACCGTGACTGGTACGAAAACGACTTCATCCCCACCGTGCAGAAGCGCGGCGCGGCGATCATCGAAGCCCGCGGCGCCTCCAGCGCGGCCTCGGCCGCCTCGGCCGCCATCGACCACATCCACGACTGGGTGAATGGCTCGAAAGGCATCGTGTCGATGGGCATCCCCGCCGACGGCAGCTACGGCGTCGAGGAAGGCATCATGTTTTCCTATCCCGTGACCTGCAAGAACGGCAAATACGAAATCGTCCAGGATCTGGAAATCGACGAGTTCAGCCGTGAGCGCATGAAGGCCACCGAAGACGAGCTGCGCAGCGAGCGCGAAGCGGTCGCAAGCCTGCTTTAGCAGCAGATAATCGTAGACGCTACGCCTGTTCGGGATATGAAATGATACGAGCGCTTTATCGGCTGGTCCGGTACCTTCCTTTGAAGCGCCGTACCCGCCTGCATAGGCATATGGCTCGACTCGGTCTCGAACACTCGCTATCGAGATATAAGCGTTTTGAATACCGGCACGATGGTCGGCGCATCGCGGTCGATGTGTCCGACCATGTCGGCCGCGAGATGTTCAAGCATGGCTGGTATGAACTCGCCTATGTTGAATTCATCAGGAAGTACTTTGGCGATAGCGAACGCCAATTCGTGGACGTTGGCGCCAACGTTGGCAATTACAGCCTTGCGTTGGCGCCACACTACGCCCACACCGCCGCTTTCGAGCCGAATCCGGTTAGCTTCTCTGCTCTCGAGACCAACCTAAAACTTAATAGCAGTCTCAGAATTACCGCAGCACCTTATGGGTTGTCATCCGTATCGGCCACACTCGACTTCTATCCGGACGATACGAATAATTCAGGCGCCTCAGGCTTCGAAAGGCACGGGAGCGACGCAAACCCGATCCCGCTGAAAGTGATTCCGGGCGATGAATACTTTGGCTCAAACGAAACGCCCGTCGCTGCCATCAAGATCGACGTCGAGGGACACGAGCTCGCGGTCGTAGAAGGTTTGCGCAGAACGATTCAGCGCGACCGTCCCGTTCTTTTCATGGAATGGCATACCGCCAGCATGGAGCCTTACGGAGGCTTGCCTGCGCTAACGAACCTCCTTCCAGAGGAGTACCGGCTCTTTTGGTCTCCGAACAAGTACGAGGTTGAGCTCGCCCCGCTAAAACCGCCCTATAAGGCCAAGTACAACCTTATTTTTTGCATCCCCGAGGAGCGAATTTCTGATGCGCCGCGGGGCCGTGGTTCGGGTGTCCAGATTATTAATCCGGCAGCCAAATAGCTGGCCAAGTCAGCTGTTTCCAAAGCCACTGAAAAGAACGCGGGCGCCTGCCCGTCATTTCTTTAAAAGGCTTGACGGCCGTCGCGCGCGTGCGTTCGCACACGCTTATCATCAGCCTGAAAAATCGTCTAGTGGATAATCTATATTTGGGGCCTGGTTAATCAGCCCCACTAACGCCGCATAGCAGCGCAACTAGGCAAGTGCATATCATGCCCGCGGCTATCGCCTGCGCCCATGCGATCTGCAAACGCCATAGCCTTTAGCGTTGCGGCTATTCAACGCAGCGAACACGCGCCACAGCGTCACACCAACCTTCGTAGAGCGTATCGACTTCGGCCGCGCTTTTCTCAACCTCGAAGTGGCGCTCGGCGCGCCACAGCTCGGCGATCGCATCGAGCGAGTCGTACAGCCCAACCTGCAGTCCCGCCATATAGGCCGCGCCCAGGGCCGTGGTTTCGATCACTTCGGGGCGTTCCACCGGCGTTTGCAGAATATCGGCCAGGCAGCTGCACACAAGGTCGTTGGCCGCCATGCCGCCGTCCACGCGCAGCTCGCGCGGCGGCTCGGCATCGTCGCCGATCGCGTTCACCAGGTCGCGGGTCTGATAGCAGGTCGACTCGAGTGCCGCACGCACGATCTGTTCGATGCCGGTATCGCGTGTCAGCCCCAGGATCGCGCCGCGCGCTTCCGGGTCCCAGTACGGTGCGCCCAGGCCTGTGAACGCCGGTACCAAATAGACGCCGCCGGTATGATCGACCGATGCCGCCAGCGCCTGGGTCTGCTCGGCCTTTTCGAACATATGCAGGGCGTCGCGCAGCCATTGAATAGCCGCGCCCGCGACGAAAATCGACCCCTCCAGTGCGTAGGTGGTCTTGCCGTGGATGCGATAGGCGACGGTGGTCAACAGCCGATGCCGCGAAGCAAGCGCCTCTTCACCGACGTTAAGCATGAGAAAACAGCCAGTGCCATAGGTCGATTTCGCCATGCCCGGCTTGAAGCAGGCCTGACCTACGAGGGCCGCCTGCTGATCGCCCACCATGGCGGCTATCGGAATCTCGGCGCCGAGCAGATCTTTGCGGATTGTGCCGAAATCGCTGGCGGTATCCCGCACTTCGGGCAACAGGGCGCGCGGGATGTCGAAAAACGACAGCAGTTCGTCGTCCCAGGCCTGATCGCGAATATTGAACAGCAGCGTACGCGAGGCGTTGGTAGCATCGGTGGCATGCACCGTGCCGCCGGTCAGATGCCATAGCAGCCAGCTGTCGATCGTGCCGAACGCCAGCTCGCCGGCCTCGGCCCGCGCGCGTGCACCGTCCACGTTGTCGAGCAGCCAGGCCACCTTTGTGGCCGAAAAGTACGGGTCGAACAACAACCCCGTTTTGTCCTGCAACCAGCTTTCGGTGCGCTCGTCGGCGAGTTCGCGACAGCGCTCGGCGGTGCGTCGATCCTGCCAGACGATGGCGCGCGCGATGGGTTCGCCCGTCGCTCGATCCCAGACCACCGTGGTTTCACGCTGGTTGGTGATCCCGCAGGCACAGATATCGCTCGCCTCGAGGCCCGCCTCGGCAATGGCTTCGCGGCAAACCACGAGCACGTCGGCAAGAATATCGTTGGCGTCGTGCTCTACCCAGGCTTCCTGCGGGAAGTATTGCTGGAATTCACGCTGGGCACGGCCGCGAATATGGCCCTGATCGTCGAATACGATGGCCCGACTGCTGGTCGTGCCCTGGTCGATAGCCAACAGGTGACGGGAACCGCTCATGAGCACAGGACCTTGACTTGGTTCATATACGTCTTTCGCTTTTAGGGCTTAGGATAAACGCGATTAAGATCGGGCAGCGTCCGAGTCCATGGGCACTATAGCCTCGCAGCGGGCGCTAGCGGATCGTGCGATTGCCTCCCGGACAGGATGCAGCTTCCGTGTACCAGGCCATACAGGTCAACCATTGACGTACGAAACACAGCAGGTCAGCACCGACAGCGCCACGCGCCTGGTCGCCTATCGCTGGCCGGCCCAGCTTGAAACGCGTGCCGCTCTGGTCATAGTGCATGGCATGGCCGAACACGCCCGCCGTTATGCGCGGCTGGCCGAATATCTCGCGGCGGTCGGTATCGACGTCCACGCCTTCGATCTGCGCGGTCATGGCGCGACCACCGCCGCCGTGGACCACGGCAATCTCGGCGAGCGCTGCAACTGGCAAACGCTCGTCGACGACGTAGAGCGCGTTCGTCAGCGGGCTGCGCGCGACGCGGGCAACGTTCCGATATTCCTGTTGGGACACAGCCTCGGCTCGTTTATCGCGATGAGCGTACTTCAGCAGTACGGCGATGCGTACGCCGGTGGCATTCTCAGCGGCACCGATCGACCCGGTCGTATGCGGTGCCGCGCGGCAGCACTGCTCGCCCGCCTCGAGTGCGCGCGCGTCGGTCCGGACGGGGTCAGCAAGCCGTTACAGTCGCTCATCATAAGTGCCTATGACCGGCGCCTGTCGCGCTATTACGGTTCGGTGCGCGAGAACGCATGGCTGTCTAGCGACAGCGCGGCTGTCGACGCCTACAACGGCGACCCCGACTGCGGCTTCCCCCTGCGCGCGGGTGCCTGGCACATGGTTCTGCGCGGTATCGCGCGCAGCAGCGGCGCGCATCGACAACGCCAGCTGCCGATACGCCTGCCGCTACTCATCATAGCCGGCCGCGACGACCCGATGGGTGGCTTCGGCCATGGCCCACAGCGCGTGGCACGGGCGCTCGACGGCGACGGCCAGCGCGCGCTCGAGCTGCGCCTTTACGACGGCCAACGCCACGAGTTGCTGCAAGACACGGGCGCCGATACGGTTATGGCCGACATGCGTTCCTGGCTCGATCGCTGGGCCAGCCACCCCGAGGCAGGCGCGCCCGATTAGCGCCCTGTTTCATAGGAGTAAGCCTATGCGTCGTCTCGTCGCCGCGTTCATCGCCCTGTCTTTTATCACGACCGCGGCGTTTGCAGCCCCGAAGGCCGATCTATGGCCCCATTGGCAGGCACATGATGAAAACGCCACGGCCACGATCGACCACAGCGCCTACGATGCATTTCTGCGCAAATATGTCGTCGCCCACGAACACGCGCCCAACGGCGTGCGCTACGGCGACGTCAGCGCGGCCGATCATACCCGGCTCAAGAACTATATCGAGGCCATGCAGCAGGTCGACATCGCTGCCTATAACCGCGATGTGCAGCGCGCCTACTGGATCAATCTCTACAACGCCCTCACTTTGGATCGGGTGCTCGACGCCTACCCCGTCGATTCGATCCGCGATATCGGCGGCAGCCTGATTTCATCAGGGCCCTGGAAGAAGCGATATCTCACGATCGACGGCGAAAAACTCAGCCTCAACGATATCGAACACCGGATCCTGAGGCCCATCTGGCACGACGGGCTGACCCACTACGGGGTCAACTGCGCGTCCATGAGCTGCCCGGATCTGAGTACGCAGGCATATACCGGCGACAACGTGTATACCCTGCTGCGCGAGAACGCTCGCGACTACGTCAACAGCCCTGCCGGCGTTCGCTTCGACGATGGCGAGCTGGTGGTGTCGAGCATCTACGACTGGTATGGGCAGGATTTCGGCGGTAACGATCGCGCCATCATCAGCCATTTGCGCCGCTTCGCCGACCCCGCGCGCTCGACGCGCCTGGATATGCGGGACACCATCGACGACTATGCCTACGACTGGGCCTTGAACGACGAAGCCAATATGTCAGACGACCGCTAGTACTGACCGGGCGAACGTTTGCCCGGTTGCCCCCAGGCCTGTCTCGGCCATCTGCCGGCTCTGGGCATGACAGCGCTAGCAACCAAACTGCCGACATACGCGCGCACGCCGACAGGCTGCGACGCGCCTGAGCAACACCAGGGCCGGCGCCACGCGCCTTGCCTGGCATGATTTCGATCAGCAACGCGGCGATTGGCATTCGTATTGACAGGCCCTAAGACCTGCGCGGCGCGCTCAACCGGTGCGCCGCGCGATGGGCGATGTCCACATCAGCTTGCCGTTCGGTGTCGACGCCCCGTTGGCAGCGCCTGCATCCTCCATTGAAACCATGAGCTTCGCCGGCTGGTTCATACATTCAGCGGCGGCATCGGATACCGTCATTTCATGGTCGCCGTGCGTGTTCGGCCATTTGCCGAGCAATACCGGCTCGCCGTTTTCCGGCTTGAGCCAGGCGCGCAGCACCTTGCCTTCCGGCACGTCGTAGTCGCCCATGGCAACCACCGACATCTTGTCGGTGCCGGCATGTGCGGTCACCAGCCAGCTCATGCCCGTTGGTTCGTCGTAGACCACGCTGGCATAGGCCGGCGCCGAGGCCGCGTCAGGCGTGGCCTCGCGCTCGGTCGAACCGGTAAACAGCAGCGCGGCCATGACCAACGCCGCAACCGAGGCGACCAGGGCCAGGCCCTGCCATATACCCGGGCTGTTGTCGTTCGCGGCCGCACGATTGTGGGTGCTGGATTGTTCGCGACTCGGCGCGACCGGTGTGGCCCGTTCGAGCCCAAGTTCGTGCGTGACTCGATCCCAGACCGCTGCCGGCGGTTCGGCCGCCGGCACGGCCAGCCCGAGCTCACCGAGCCGCGTTTCCCAATAGGCCAGTTCACGTCGCGCCTCGGCGTCGTGCATCAGCAGGGTTTCATAACGGCTGCGTTCACGCGGGTCGAGCGTGCCAAGCACGTATTCCGCCGCCGTCAGACTGCGCTGTTGCTGTTCGGACTCGCCCATTACGCACGCTCCCCCAGACATTCGCGCAGCCGCAACAGCCCGCGACGGATCCAGCTTTTGACCGTTCCCAACGGCGCGTCCAGGCGCTCGGCGAGCTCTTGGTGGGTCAGGCCTTCGTAATAGGCCAGCAGCACGCTATCGCGCTGTTCGGGCTGCAAACTTCTCAAACAGACCTGAATCGCTTCGAGCGACTGCTGGTTTTCGTTTTCCTGCAGCGGCGACAGCGACTGTTCGTCTTCCAGCAGCGTTGCGACCATATCCGGCTCTTCGGGCATGGCCACTTCCGGGCGTTTGCGCCGAAGCACGTCCAGGGCACGATAGCGGGCGATAGACAAAAGCCAGGTCAACGGCGCGCCGCGCTCCGGCGCATAGGTGTCGGCTTTCTGCCATACCCGGACATAGGCATCCTGCAGGGCGTCCTGGGCACGCTCGGGGTTGCGCAGTATACGAAGTAGCAGCCCGTAGAGTTGCGACGACGTCGCCGCATAGAGTCGCTGAAACGCCTGCTCGTCGCCGCGCGCGGTCGCCGACAGCCACTCGGCCAGCTGTTCTCGCTCAGCCATGGGCATACAACCGGACGACGGCCGGCCCGCGCACAGCGCACAAGATACCGATGGCGACATGCGGCGCGTCGGAACCAACAGCGTAAACGCTTGCGCTACTCATGCATGGACTCACTATTAGCCTAGCCGCCTAGTCTGGCGGGAAAGTGGGCGCGGCTCAACGCCGCGCAATCCGAACGATGGCACGCGCTCAGTTGAGCGCGCCGCCGCAGCTGCTGCCCTGCCCGGCGGTACAGCCATAGCAGTGGTCGCCCACCGCGATCGGTCGCCGGGAAAAATCGCTGTCGATCAAAGCACTCAGGTGGGTCGCCTCGGCCCCGGCCAGCGGCATATCGAGCATCTGGTTGAAATCGCAGTCGTAGACATAGCCTTGCCAGTCCACGCTGATCAGCCCACGACACATCACGTCGGCCACGTTATCGGGGCGGTGCGCGCTGCGTAGCAGCTGCATGTATTCGCCCATGCGCTTTTCACGCAGCAGCATATGCGCATAGCGTTTGATCGGCATGTTCGCCAGCGTGAACAAGTGGTCGAACACAATACCGAACTGGTCGGCCAGGAACCGCTTGTAATCCTGTTCGAGCGTGTCCTGTGGCGGCGGCAGCGACGGTGAACCCGGGTTATAGACCAGGTTGAGGGTCAGCTCGCTGTCCGGATGGCCATAGCCCAGCGCATTGAGCTTTTGCAGCGCGGCGATACTGTCGTCGAACACGCCTTTGCCGCGCTGGGCGTCGACGTTGTCGGCGGTGTAGCACGGCAGCGAAGCCACCACTTCCACTTGATGTTCGGCAAGAAACGCGGGTACCCAGTCATAACCCGGCTCTTCGATAATGGTCGGGTTGCAGCGATCCATCAGGTGTACACCCAAGGCCTTGGCCTCGGCCATGAACTCACGAAAGCGTGGGTGCATTTCCGGCGACCCGCCGGTCACGTCCAGCGTCTGGATACTCTGGGCGGCGATGAATTCCAGCGCCGTGTCCATGGTCGCGCGATCCATGAGCTCGGTACGCTTGGGGCCGGCCTCGACATGGCAATGGGTACAGGCCAGGTTGCATAGATAGCCCAGATTCATCTGTAGCGTGTGCAGGCGCGCCCGCCGTATCCGCGGGAAATCGGTCGCAATCTCGGTGTTTGCCATCGGGCGCATGGTCGTCGCCTCGCGCTTGATTATGTTGCACGCGATCTTAGCAGGTGTTGGCCACAGCACCCGTGATATAGCCCGAGATCGCCACGTATCGCCGGAAACGCCCAGCTCGGCCATAGCTACAACTCGGTGTTCTCAGCAGCATTTCGAACCAGCGTCTTAGGATTCAAATAGCTGGCACTTCCGCGAATTCCGCAGTGCGGTAAGCGGCAGCCGGGCTGGCGAGCTCTTGCTAAATCGCTACTCGTCTTATTCCAATGAGTCTACGTTCTTGTCGCTTGACCCAATTGCAGAGCAACAACGATACCGAACTTGTTCCGCGACTTATCAAGTGGCGTAAGCAAGCCTTATCGGCGCACAGTTTCCAACCCGGCGTGCCCTTCTTCGCTTCCCGCGCAAACCGATGACATCTCGTGCGGTATAGCGCTTTACGTATTTAATCTTCGGAATTCTGGTGACTGCACTCCGCGTCGAAAGGCTACGCCGTCGCAGGGATGATCGCCCTTCCCGTCATGCGAGCGCTTGGGTCCGGTCGCCATCGAGGAACACCGTCAGCATTTTTTTAATCTGGGCCTGGGAATCACGGTCGAATTCATTCAACGACTGTACGCACAGCATTTTTACTTCGTCGCTTGCATACAGCGTTTTTATAGCCTTTGCGGTTTGAACAGGCGAGCAGTTAGCTGGAGACATGTACGCCCAATCGCTGTTGATCGTCCGGCAACGGTAGCGCGTGGCCATAACGTTGAGCGCGTACGAGATCGGCGCAATCTGTCGTTTAGCACGAAATCTGTATATCAAATTCTGCGTAAGGAAATCCTCGCTTCCTACGATACGCCTCATCTCCGTTACGTCGAGCGCGTGTGGCGCATGGGCCAGATTCAGAAAAAAGAACTTTGAAGCGAGCCGGCTCAACCCGCCCTTTCGGCCGGTATAGGCCCGTCGTTCCCAAAACCTGATTCTGTTAGCCAGCTTGTAGACATGTAAGTTTTTGAAATCTCGCCGCGCCCGAATAACCGGACGACCGGAGCAAAAAAAATCTTCCGGAAACGTCCGCCTCAACAAAAAACAATCATCATTGAAATAAACAACCTGGTCGGACACGCCAGGTATGTTGAATAGCACGTTTTCAATCGTGTTGGAATTGAAAGTCGGCAAGCAATATGAATACTGCTTGAATATTTCGCGATGGTCGACAAGCTTGACGTTCAATCGCGCCTGTAACGTCTCGGTGAGCCAATGCGGCCGTTGATCGTCGGTTACAAGATATATGGTCTCGATCCAGGGCGCGTTTTTTCTTATAAGGTGAATACAGAACCAGAGTTCCCCTGTGTCCGAAAAACGGCAATCGTCTGCGGCTTGGTCGGTATAACTGTAATCGACACCCGAATCTAAATATTTTTGTCGCTTTCTTATGTGTACGGGGTCGTGTCCGTCAACCCATGTAACCACCGCGTCGATCATATTGTCTCCCATCCCGCCGATTTAAACGGACAGGCATATTCGGCGGTTGAATCCCGCTTTTCAACGCAGACTGCCTGCACAAAAAGGGGTTGGTTAAGTTGATAGCGCGCTGTGCACCCTTTGCATGTGGCGCTCGAACGAGAGTCTTCCGTTTGCATCCTCGATGGCCTGGCGACTGAACTTTTCCAGCAAGGCAGGGCGCGTGGCCATCTCACCCATGGCATCGGCCAAGTCGATAGGCGCGATAAAGCGAGGCTCCACAATGGCATCGGTACTTGGATCGTAAGCACAGTTCACACGTGGCTCAAGCTCGGTGTAAAGGGATTTGAGCTCGCCAACTTCACATCGAGGCGCCACACAAAGACCGGTACGACCATGTATGACCACTTCCGGCAAACCATCGATCTCGGTGACTATCGCTGGACAACCCGACAACATCGCTTCCGCACAAACCAATCCGAATGCCTCACGCATCGAAGGATGCACATAGCAATCGAGCTCGTCGTAAAAACTGTCCATATCGCTGACGAACCCGTGGAAATGGATTCGCTCAACTACACCGAGCCGTTGAGCATAGGCCCGCAATTCGTTCTCTTTCGGCCCGATCCCCGCGATGCGTAACTCGGCATCAACGCCACGACGCGCCAGTTCGGCAATCGCAGCAATGGCGACATGTGCGCCTTTTGAAGTCCGTAAGTGCCCCGCCGTCCCGAAGCGAAAAGGTCGTCCGCGGGGCATTTGACGAACCGTGGCAGACAAACGCCGCCGAGTGGGCGCCACACCGTTCAAACAGACCGCGATATCGAGCGGACAACCCCACCGCAGCTGTAGCATTCTCTTTGCGGCAGTCGAATTACAAAACACACCGTCCACGCGAGCCCAGAAATCTTCAACCTTCTCTGGTCGATGGTGCGAATCCCAGCTTGCCCCGTGCTCCCAATACAAACAGCGCAGGTTTTGATGGTTCAATTTCCTCGCAATCTCGAGGCGCCCCAGGCCATTCCAGATGATACCCGCCTCGGCGCCCGCGCCTCTGAATAGCCAGCGATAGCGCGCACGGCGTAAAAACCTGGGCCAGCCCGGGATTTTCGTACGGCCAAGGTATTTTGGATGGGCTGCAACCGTCACCCCGCTGCGCAAACGCTCTACAGATGAGGGATGCACGCTCGGTTGCTCGAGCCACGCCGCGTTACGATAGCCATACATTCGGCCTGAATATTCAAGAAATCGGAGAAAATGCGTCTGTAAACCGCCGAACGGCTTCAAATCAATATGGTGCAGTATGCTAAGACTCATCCCGCTAACTCTTAGTTTTAATACCTAGGCCGGCGCCCATCCTTGAAGGCCATGCGGCGGCCGCGATCCTGGAGAACGCGAAGCGCCAGGCTATTGGAACTACCCTATGAATATCCTAAGTCGCGGCATATCCGATACTTTCCGCGATCGACGGCCACCTAATAGCAGGTTAGAACCCATAGGTCGGGCCATGCTCAGTATCAATAAGCCTGAACGCGAGATTGGCCCGCCAAACAGCAGCATAAAAGAACAATAACGCTCAAAGTATGAATATTACCGCCCGGCCCCGGCTGCTATTACCGGCGCATACGGGACGACCTTCTCGGTAACAAGAAGACTCTGAGGATTGCAGCAGTATAGCCCCCGCCCCTGTCTATTGAACTCAGACATCACGTTACGCATCACATCGCAAAGCGTAGTCGAGTCATGTGTTTTAGGTCGCGCACTGGCATGAGTGCCAGCCTCCTTCGACTGATCGTATTTTTCATCGACCCACATGTCTCGGCTTTCGGCAGTAATCAGGTCATCGTAAAAATAACCGGGGTTTGAAAGATCAATGCCTAGCAACTTAATGTCACAGTCGGGATACAATATGTTTGCCAGATTGATCGCGACGGTCAGTGAACCTCGCCTGTGATAGAGCGGCGTTTCGAAATCAGTCGCCCAGTAGAATTCTTTGGCCTCGTTGGAAACAGGAAACCCCCGCAAATTATCGTAGGCGGGCAAAGGCCCGGGTTTGTAACCTGTCTTACGCTTAAGCCTCCGGCTCACCCTTCGCTTGAGACGCAGTTCCCGAAAAGGCCCTGTGCGGTAAAAGCGTAGATACTCGTCACTGACGTAGTAAGGAAGACAGCGGCCTTCGGAGTTGAGGCGCTCGATACAACCACGAAGGATCAAATCGGCGTAGTAATTGACATCCGAGAGAATCAACATCGAAGGGCATATATCCAGTCGCTCGTAGTTTAAATAAAACCGGTTCATTCCGAGCGTCCGAGGGTGCGAATCGAGATAACGCCGCTCCTCCGTCCCCAGGTCGAGTAACGACCGGCCGGTACCCAGTATATAAAACGTATTATCGTCGTCGGACATAGCGATGAGCGTGTTAAACCTCGAAATATCGACAAGATAACAGTTAATAGATTGAAAAATCGATTATCTTGTATTGCGTTGTCGGAGGTTACTGAACTGGTTTCTTAGTGGCCCTCTGCAGCTGCATTCACGCCGCCCGCGAGTCACGGATATCTGCAATTCGTTGCCCTGTCAGGCGTCTCGCGCGAGATGATTCTGGACCAGATGGCAAGCGATCCGAGCACAGTCTCTTCGCACCGCAGGCTCTCCCAGGAGGACTCACCGCCACGACCGATCAGTAGGGTGCAAGTTCTCGGGCCAGGGCAAACAGCCCAGACAATCGGTTTCTCTCGCGCACGTCCGCAAGCTGTGGGTAAGCAATGGGCGCCGCCGCCCAGCCCGCCTGGGATCGAGCTTACTTGGCGTCGTAATCGCTCCAGGCACAAGTCGGTTGGTTGAAAGCCACGGCTAGAGCACCTATGTAATGACGCTGTACATTCTTCGTGTCTGGGTTAGCGTGTCACAACTTAGTTTTTTGGGTCATTATCCGGCTACGCGTTTACGCAGGGGGCGTGCCACCGACTTCGCCCGCCGTCTGTCGCGCGAGACGCGACTATCGGTAGATGATCTGATCTACCCGGTCTTCGTGACCGAAGGCGAGCCGGTCAATGTGACGGCGATGCCCGGCGTACAGCGACACACGCTGGAAGGCCTGCTGCGCGAAATGACGGACGTTGTCGCCCTGGGCATTCCAGCGGTCGTGCTGTTCCCCGTAATCGACGCCGACAAGAAGACGCCCGACGCGCAGGAAGCAGCCAACCCCGATGGGCTGGTACCGCAGGCAATTCGTGCGATCAAACGCGAATTTCCGCAGCTGGGCGTTATGACCGATGTCGCGCTCGACCCCTATACCAGCCACGGCCAGGATGGCGTAATCGACGACAACGGCTATGTGCTCAACGACGAGACCATCGAGATCCTGGTACGCCAGACGCTGGCCCATGCCGATGCCGGCGCGGATATCGTTTCGCCCTCGGACATGATGGACGGGCGCATCCAGGCGATGCGCAATGCGCTGGAAGACAAGGGCCATGTGAACACGCTGGTCATGTCCTATGCCGCCAAGTTCGCATCCAGCCTGTACAACCCGTTCCGCGAGGCGGTGGGCTCGGCGGCCAATCTCGGCAAGGCCGACAAGCGCACCTATCAGGTCGATCCTGCCAATACCGACGAAGCCCTGCGCGAGGTCGCGCTGGACCTCAAGGAAGGCGCGGACATGGTCATGGTCAAGCCCGGCCTGCCGTATCTCGATATCATTCATCGCGTGAAGCAGACGTTTGGCGTGCCGACCTTTGCTTACCAGGTGTCCGGCGAGTACGCGATGCTCAAGGCCGCCATCGACAACGGCTGGCTCGACGAGCGCTCTGCCGTACTCGAGTGCCTGGGCAGCTTCAAGCGGGCCGGCTGCGACGGCATATTGACCTACTTCGCCAAGGACGCAGCGCGCTGGCTGGGCGATTGAGTGACGCGAGCGGTGCAGCCTCAGCAAGCGGTCACACCTCGGATCAGACGATCGATGGGGCCTGCAGCAGGACTATGGCGGGTGTACGGCGAGCCGGCGCTGCGAATTCCACCGACCGAGGCCTGGCGGCCTTTCAAGCAAGGGCCCCATTCCGCGCTGTTTCGGATCGAGGCGGATCCGCCGATCCTGGCCAAGCTGGCTTACCCGCGTAGCCAGCCGAGAGACAGCCTGCGCAAATACATCAATGCCCAGGCACGCCGCGAATATGTGAGCGCCCATCGGCTGCAGGCGGCCGGGCTGGCGACACCGAAGGTGCACGGCTGGGGCGTTTCGCTGTCTCCATTTGCCGCCTATGAATCCGTGCTGTTCATGGCCGAGATACCACACTATCGCTCATCACTGGTATTCATACGCGAAAGCAGCGACGATACCGCCCGCTACCGGCTGTTCGAGCGTCTGGCCGCGGATATGGCCCGCTTGCATGGCCACCGGCTAATCCATAAGGACGGCCACTTCGACAACATCGGCTGGATTGAGCAACAATCGCTGGTCTGGATCGACAACGACATCCGTCGCGCCGCGCGACCGGCTGCACTGCGGGCGGGATTCCGGCACATGCAGCGCATGCTCCGAAGCACCGCGCGCGACGCCGTGCGCCCACGCGAGTGGCACTATTTCAACGATTGCCTGCGGCGCGAACTCGCACGCTGGCCCAAGGCCCGGATACTCATCGATGAAGTTTAAACAGGCTGCCTCGCTGCTCGACAAGGTGCCGCATATCTCTCGGCATTCGGCACGAATTCTCTACGACTTCCTGCTCACCGAGAAGCCGCGGAACTGCCTCGAACTGGGCTTCGCCCATGGCGCGAGCAGCGGGTATATTGCCGCCGCGCTGGACGAAATCGGTGCCGGCACGCTTACGAGCGTCGACCTTGAAGGCAGCGCCGAATTCGAACCCACGATCGAACAGACCCTCGAGCGACTGGGCATGGCTTCGCGCGTGCAGATCGTGCGCGAGGTGAATTCGTACAATTGGTTTCTGAAAAAACAGATCGAGGCACAGACGAAAGACGGAATCTGTGAACCCTGCTACGACTTCATTTTCATTGATGGCGCCAAGAACTGGACCATCGACGGCCTGGCCTTCTTCCTGGCCGACAAGCTGCTGCGCCCGGGCGGCTGGATTCTGTTCGACGACTACGGCTGGCGTTATGCCGACGCTATCGAGCGCGGCAAGACGCGAAGCGACGGTGTGACCAACCGCGAACTCTCGGCCGATCAGATCGCCGAAGCCAATATCGCGGCCGTATTCAATCTACTGGTGGCCCAGCATCCGGCTTATGGCGATCTCAAGGTCCAGGACGAGTCCTGGGCCTGGGCGCACAAGTCCGATAATTTGCCTGGGCCGGGTCGAGCTCAGACAGTTCGCCGTGAGCGCAAGTCGTTATTGCGCAGCCGCTTGCAACGCTGGCGCGCGAAGTAGCGCCCCACGCGCTAGCGATCGACGGGGATATTCAGCCCCGCCTGACGATATACCTCGAGCGTGGCCCGAAAGTTGGTGTCTGCGGTATTGCAGCGCACCTGCTCGATCATCTGTGCCGCAATAGCCTGACGCTCGTCCTCGTTACGAATCAGGCGATCGAGCTGGGCGCTGATATTGGCGGCCGTCGGCGCGTCGGGCAAGGCGTCGTACAGATTCTTCGGCAGCAGTTCCGTTGCGCCGACGCGCTTGCTGGTGACCACGGGCACCCCACAGGCAAAGGCCTCCTGGACCACCTGACCGAATTCCTCGATCCGTGCCGGGTGCGCACAGATATCCAGGGCATGGAAATAGCGATGCGGGCTGAGCGTGTGGGGGACGAAACGCATGCGATCGGCGATGCCCAGCGCGCGCGCTTCGGCGATGAAGAACGAGGCACTGGCCTGCTTGCCCAGCACCAGCAGCAGGCTCGATTGCTTCTGACTCGCGTCCAGAGCCGCATAGGCGTGCAGCAGGATATCCAGTCCGCGCTTGTGGTAATCGCCCGAGGTGATCAAACCGATCAGCGTCGTGCCCTCGTCGCAGCCGAGCTCTTCGCGCACGCGCGTCCGGTAGCGCTCGCGATCACCACGGTTGAACTGCTCGGGGCGATAACCGGGATAGATCACCGGCAGTCGTTCACGGGCCACGCCGTAGCGGCGTGACAAATCCTCTCGCATGAGTTTGGAATTGCAGATACACAGACGAAAACCGTCTTCTGCAAATATACGATCGTGGATCTCGGCCAGGGTGCCGCGCGGATCGAGCGCGCCGCCGTACAGCATCTCATGCGCCAGATGCAGGCAGTTGTGCATGGACAGCACATGCTGGCGGTAATGGTGGCCATGCCCGGCCACGAAATCATAGCTGTGTCGATCGATATGCCGTTGGGCACGGGCAGCAAACCAGCGCCACTTGTAACGACTGAGCATCGGTAGCCGCTGAATCCGCACCGCACGGCCCATGTCGGGCGTGACGCCCCCCTTGTGCACCTTGCCGCCGATCAGATCGACTCGGTGGCCAAGCCGCTGAAAATAGCGCGCATGGTCGGTGATGGTGTTGTTCGTGCCACCGATATCGCCGATCCCACGAAAGGCGATCGCAATGTGTTTTGCGCGCTCGTTCATCAACACGCCGGGGCCAGACGCCCCGAGTTCCGGAAAGACTCGATCGAGGCCAACGCATCACGCACGTGGTTATCGAACACGAAACGCTCGCGCGCAGCCCGCAGGCCCGCTTCGCTCATGCGCGCATAGCGCGTGTCATCGTTGCAGATCTGCATAATAGCCCGGCATAACGTTTCTGGATCCAGCGCGCGCGGTGCAGCGATCGTATCCCGTGCGGGATCATAGACAAACGGCGGCAGGCCGGCGTCATCCCCGCCCAGCGCACGATAGTCGGCCGCATCGAGCGTGGGCTCGATACACAGGCCGGTGCGCTCGTGTTCGATGACCTCGACCAGGCCATCCACCGCGCTCACCACCGCCGGCACACCATAAGCGCCGGCTTCGACCGCGATCTGGCCGAACGGTTCACGCAAGGCAGGATGCACCAGCAGATCGATGCGCGCGTAAAAGGCGGCCATGTCCGCAACCATCCCCTCGAAAACCACCCGATCGGCAATGTTCAGCCGTTGCGCGAGCGCACGCAAACGTGCGCGCTCGGGCCCATCGCCGGCAATACGCAGTATGGCGTCGTAGCCGCTGGCGATAAGTCGGGCGAGCGCATGCAGTGCGACCGCTACGCCCTTGATCGATTCCAGACGTGCGACCACGCCGAGAGTGAGCGCATCCTGGCCGGCGGATCGCCGCGGCTCAGGCGCCACCGCAGGCAACAACGACGGCCGAAGCGCATTGTGAATGACCCGCACCTGGCCTGCGTATCCCCAGCGCAGCTCGAGCATGCGTTGGGCGGCATGAGAATTACAGATGATCGCGGGCACCGCCGCCAGAAAATCGCGTTTGGCCCGGCTCTCGCCGGCAAACCAGCTCGCGCCCCGCTCCCAGTAGATACAGCGCTCGGCGCCGGCAGCGGCGAGCGTATCCAGGCTATCCCGCAACCGATTCCAGATCAGCACCACATCCGGTCGGTTACGTGCAACGATGTGACGCTGGCGTTGACGACGCAGAGCCCGTGGCCATTTGGGCAGTTTCACGCCGCCGGCATACTTTTCGAATACGACGGGCACGTCCTCTTCGAGCCGCGCCGCGACCAGCGGATGAATTCCTCGGCCGCAGGCAACGACCGCGTGCCGCGCGCGACTCAACTGCCGCGCGGCGTGTACGAAGTCGACGAACTGTTGTTCGACACCGCCCGCCCCGTCGAGGCTGACGTAATGCAACAGGCGCTCGAGACTCATTGACCCGGCTCGAGCGTCCCGGTGGCGTGGTATTCCTTCACCGCATTCATGACGTCGTCAACGTGGCTATCGAAATTGAAGCGCTGTGCCACCCGCACCATCGCCGTATCGCTCATGGCGGAAAAACGCTCTGCGTTTGCAGTGACTGACTCGACCGCATCCGCCAGATCCTGCGGCTCGCAGACTTTTGGCGTATCGATCATGTCGTGGCCCGGCATATACACCGCCGCGGGCAAGCCATCACTGCTGCCGCCGAGTTCACGATAGCGCGCCAGATCGGCCGTCGGCTCTACGCACAGGCCGGTCTGCTCGTGGTCGACCACCTCGGGCAGACCATCGACCGCAGTGCAGACCACCGGGCAGCCCATGGCGCCGGCTTCGGCAACGACGACCCCGAATGGCTCTCGCAGTGCCGGGTGCAGCAGCAGGTCGATTTCGGAAAAGAATAGCGCCATGTCCTTCACCACACCCAGAAAACGCACGTGGGTGGCGACGTTCAGGGATCGTGCCAACTCTTCGAGCTCGGCCCGCAGCGGGCCATCCCCGGCAATCGACATGGAGGCCCTGATACCGCGACGGTGTAGTGCCGCGAGCGTATGCAGGGCAAGACACGTCGCCTTGACCGGCACCAGCCGGCCGGCGACGCCGATATGCAGGGCGCGATCGCGGGGCAGCTGCTTGAAATCCTTGACCGTATGACGATTGCGCATCCCGTTCGGGCAGACACGCACCGTGCCCTGATACCCCCAGCGTAGCTGGAGCATTCGTTTGGCCGCATGCGAGTTGCAGATTACGGCGGGCACGCGGGAAAGCACGTCCGCCCGGGCTTCATCATCGCCGTGCAACCAGGCCGAACCGTGCTCCCAATACAGGCACCGGCGCACGCCAAGCGCATCGATTACGCGCGCCTGCTGATCGAGACGGTTCCAGAGCAAGGCAACATCCGGTTTGAACCGACGACCCAGCCAGCGATAGCGCATGCGACGCAACGCCGCTGGATGCTGGCCGACCTTGAAACCGAACAGCTTTTTCTCGTAGCGCCAATCCTCGAAATTCGGCAGCAGCTCGCGATGGTGCGCATGAACCTTCGTGCTGCATACCACGACAGACTGTTCAACCGCGTATCGGCGCGCCGCACGCGCGGCAAAGGTGACGAACTGTTGTTCTACGCCGCCAAATCCGCTCAAGCTCACATAATGCGTCAAGCGCAGCCCCTGACGGCCCTTGTTGCGCCCCATAAACTGATCTCTGGTAGATTCTCGCAGGCTAGACGTGCATGCCGACGGCCCAACGCAGGTGTCGGCCGCGCTTGGCTTAACCCGCCTGCATCAATATGACGCGCGGGGCCTTCCCAACGAGTACACAGCGCTAACCAGACAATGACTAAATCAGGATGGATTATAACAATCGCCGCTATCGCGGCGGCGACTTTCGCACTCACCGGCGCTTGCTCGTTCGGCTGGAACATCGGTTTGTGCATCGACCGCACCGCGACCATCGCGCCTTTTATCGGCACGGGCGAATTCATGCTGACCGAGGTTGTTTCTCTTGTGGCCTGCCTGTTGGGCGTGTTGATCGCCTATCACGGCTACACGGCCACTGATGGCGCCCAGGTGCGTCTGTCATCTTTGTTCATCGTGTTCTTCGTGATTTCGATGATCAGCGAAAACAACATGATGCGCGACGATATTCGGCCACAGTTCCTGATCATCCTGCTCGTGTGGATCACCGTGGAGCTCGTGCTGGCGCGGTCGTTCGCACCAATACTTTTGCTGTTGCTCGGCGTGGCCGTCCCCATGGTCGGCCAGCTCGGCGACCATACAACGCATGTTCAGTTCGAGAACCTGTTCGGCCAGGATATTTCGCAAAGCGTACTCGCGCCCTGGGTCGACTCATTCGGTGCGCTCGAAGAGCCGTTCGAACTGGCCGGATGGCTGTTGTTTGCGACAGCGGCCGCCGTGGCGCTGAAAACGCATATCCTCACCGAAGGCCGCGCCCGGTTTATGACGCTCGCCGTGCTCGCGATTCTCGCAATCGCCGTTGGCAATTCATTCCTGCACTTGCGCGATAACAACGAGTTCGAAAGCTTTCGCAAGCTCGGCTTGTTCTGTTCGGTGGCGGGCGTCGCCTGCGCGGGCGCAGCGGTGCTGCTGCAGCACGGACGACGCCACGTGCTCGCCCGTGCCTATTGTCTGCTGTTCATCGTCGTCGCTTACTGGATCGCCGTTTACGGGCCGGCGGTCTACCGTCACGAACACAGCAAGACGATGAGCTCCTGGATCTGGATATTCCCCGTGTTTGCCGGCTACTACACGCTGGTGAGCTGTCGCCGCAGCTATCTATGCGCATCGCCCACCCGCGCTCACAAAACCTCGTGACCGAAACCGACGCCGGCCCATATCGCGTGCTCGTCGTCGGTCCCAGCTGGATCGGCGACATGGTCATGGCACAGAGCCTGTTCATGCTGCTGCGTGAGCGTATGCCCAACGCCATCATCGACGTGCTCGCCCCGTCGATCACCGCCAGCCTGCTGGCGCGCATGCCCGAGGTCGATAACGCCGTACGCATGGAGATCGGCCATCGCGAAGTCGCGCTGGGCAAGCGCCGGCAAACAGCACGCGCGCTTGCCGAACGCGGCTATGACCAGGCCATCGTGCTCCAGCGCAGCATCAAGGCCGCGCTGGTGCCCTGGCTCGCCGGCATACCGCAGCGCACCGGTTATCTCGGCGAGATGCGCTACGGCCTGATCAACGACGTGCGCTCTCTGGATAAAGACCGCTATCCGCGCAAGGTCGAGCATTACGCCCTGCTGGGCCTCGCCCGCGAAGGCGAGGCGTTGGCCGAACTCAAGCACCCGGAATTACGTATCGACACCGCCCGCCGCGCCGAACTGGTAGAGGCGCTCGGGCTCGAAACGAACCGTGCTGCCATCGGCTTTGCGCCCGGCGCGGCGTACGGCGGCGCCAAACAATGGCCGGCCACGCATTTCGCGCGGCTCGCGGCCGAGCTCGACCAGCGCGGGATCGCATGCTGGATTTTCGGCAGCGCGGCCGACCGTCAGCTCGCCGCCGATCTCACCGCCGCTGCGCCGAAGCACGGCGTCAACCTGTGCGAACGCACATCCCTGGTTGATATTGCGGATATCGCCTCGCTGACCGACGCCTTCGTGGGCAACGACACCGGCGTAATGCATCTGGCGGCCGCGGCCGCGCCGCGGGTGCTGGCGATCTACGGCTCGACCCACCCCGACTACGCGCCGCCCCTGTCGAATGCCGAAGCCCGTTTCTGGCTTGACCTGGCCTGTGCGCCCTGTCGCAAGCGCCAGTGTCCGTTGGGACACAATGCCTGCATGCGCGATATTCCGGTCGCGGACGTACTACGCGCCTGTCTCGACCCGGCGGCGCGCGATATACCCTCCCTGCACTACGCCCGCGGCAGCGCGCCCACACCGCGCACGTCATCGCTCCAAACCAACGCCTTGTCATGACTGCATCACCGGATCGCTATGCCGTGATCGGCCACCCGGTCGAGCACAGCCGATCACCCGATATCCACGGCGCATTCGCCCGCCAGACCGGCCAAAACCTCGTTTACGAGCGCCTGCCGGCGGCGCCCGACGCGTTCGCGCCCACCGTGGCCGATTTCTTTGCCGCAGGCGGCGCCGGGCTCAACGTCACCCTGCCGTTCAAGGGCGAAGCCGCCGCCTATGCCGATCGGCTGACCGATCGCGCCCGGCGCGCGCGCGCGGTGAATACGCTCGCACGCGACCACGACGACAGGCTGCTGGGCGACAACACGGACGGCATCGGTCTGGCCCGCGATCTGGAGCGCCAGCTACAGATACCGCTCGCCGGAAGTCGAATCCTCATTCTGGGCGCCGGCGGCGCGGTACGTGGCGTGATCCCGGTCTTGTTCGAACACGGCGCGGCCGCCATCCATGTCGCCAACCGCACCGCCGCCAAGGCCGAGGCCATCGCAGCGGATTTCTCCGACCTGGGTGCGATACGGGCCAGTACGCTGACAGGTGCCACTGGCGGCTGGGATATCGTGATCAACGCGATATCGGCAGGGCTGGCCGGCGAAACGCCGGATGTATCGCCCACCGTTCTCGAGGATGCGCGCGGCGCCTACGACATGATCTATGCCGATAAGCCCACGCCGTTTCTGCGCTGGGTGGCCAGCCACGGTATCGAACGCCGCTGCGACGGCTTCGGCATGCTGGTCGAACAGGCGGCCGAATCGTTTGCGCTGTGGCGCGGTGTACGCCCGCAGACCGCAGAGGTCATCACAGCACTGCGCCCCGGCGGCGACCGGCAACCGTCATAACCGTTATAATTGTGCGGTCATGAGCGCACACGAATCCCTGCAAAACCTCGACCACGTTCTGCGTGGCGACACCTCGGGCGAGCTGCTGCACCCCGAGGATCACGCGCGTCAGTACAGCCACGTACGCAAGGCGCACGAAACCGAGCTGGTAGAGGATTATGTCGAGCTTATCGCCGACCTGATCGACGCCAAGGGCGAAGCGCGTGCGGTCGAACTCGCGCAGCGCATGGGCGTCACCCAGGCCACGGTCGGCAAGATGATTCGCCGCATGACCGACGCCGGGCTGGTGACCAGCGAACCGTATCGCTCGATATTTCTTACCGACTACGGCAAGCAGGTGGCCGCCGAATCACGCGACCGGCATATCGTGGTGCTGCGTTTCTTGCGCGCACTGGGCGTGTCCGAAGCCACCGCCCGCAAGGACGCCGAGGGCGTAGAACACCACGTCAGCGCGGAGACGATCGATATCATGCGCACCTTCGTCGATCGCAACGAATCGGGTGACAATGCCTGAAAGCCTGCCTGAGGTTCGTCTCGTCGAGGCCGGCCCGTTTGGGCACCCCGCTGTCGAACACGACTGGCCGCAGCAGGCAGGTGCATGCCGAGCCCTGCAGAAAGCGCTGTCCACGTACGTGAATACGGTGGACGATCTGCCACCGGTACGCCGGCTCGGCGGTGTAGATATCGGCTTCGAGGACGGGGGCCGGATCACGCGGGCCGCCGCGGTGGTACTCGATGCCCAGACGCTCGAAGTGATCGATACCCAGCTGGCACGGGTGCCCACGCGCATCCCCTATATTCCCGGCCTGTTGTCTTTTCGCGAGATTCCGGGGGCGTTGGCCGCGCTCGAACGACTGGCCACCCTCCCCGATCTCATTCTGGTCGACGGCCATGGCATTGCTCACCCGCGCCGGCTGGGCGTCGCCACGCATCTGGGTTTGGTCACCGGGCTGCCAACGATCGGCGTGGCCAAGAAGCGTCTGACCGGCAGTTACGAACAGCCGCCGGATGAGCGCGGCGCCTGGGCCGAACTTCAGGATCGAGACGAAACGATCGGCGCAGTATTGCGATCGCGGGTCGGCGTTAAGCCGATCTTCATCTCGCCCGGGCATCGTATCGGCCTGGAGAGTGCGCTTTCGTTCACGATGAGTGCACTCACGCGGTATCGTCTGCCGGAAACCACGCGAGTGGCCGATAAACTCGCCTCGAATCGATGAATCGGGGTCGAATCGGCCGATTTGCAGATTTTGAGGGCTTTCTACGGCACTGATAGGCTTAGCCGCGGTCACAGACAGTTCAACGACATTCGCACAACGGATTAACTCTATGATCAAACGCGCAACCACCATCACGGCGCTGGCACTGGCCGCGCTGACCTTCGGCACCGTGCCCGGTCTGGCGACAGCGCAGGGCAACGGCGCCACGGCGGATCAGCAGCAGGCGCAGCAGCTCATGCAGCAGTACCGCCAGAAGGCGTCGAAGCTGCAGCAGATCCACGAAGAGACGATCAAATCGCATCCCGACCTGGCGTCGCAGCAGGAAGACTTCGAAGACCAGGTTCGCGACGCGGTCGAAGATCAGGGCTACGACGTCGACAAGGGCCAGGAACGCGTCCAGCAGATGGCCCAGAAGCTGCAGTCGGGTGATCTGAGCGACGACGAGCGCAAGGCCGTGATGAAGGATTTCCAGGCCGAACGCCAGCAGATGGTGCAGGCCCGCGATGCCGCACTGCAGAAGCCGGAAATCCGGTCCGCCGGCGAAAAGCTCCAGCAAGACACGCTGGCCGCGATGAAGGATCAGGATAGCCAGACCAGCAAGCTGCTCGACGACATGGACGAGCTGCGCGGCAAACTGCGTCAGCAGATGCCGGCGGCTGCGGCTGCGGGCGGTAACGGCTAAACCAGCCGGCCAAGCCACGTACGCAAAAGCCCGGCCACGCGCCGGGCTTTTTTTGTCTGTGTCCAGGGCGTGTTAACGCGAACAGAACTGCCGCGCCGCGGCCCATTTCTTTGCAAGAAAATGCAGTGCCGCCCTGAGACATGAGCCAGCGGCAATGCCCGACCGCGCGCCTCGAACAATGACGCAGGGGCCCGCGTCCCGACGGCCTGCGTCCGAAAAATCCACCGCGCAGCGCGGCGGGTCGTTCATTTGGCGCACCAGACACTGGTGATCACGCCTCGCCTGATGGATTTCTGGATAGCACCGCGACGATTGGCGTTAGCGTTGACAGACGCCAGTGAAAGCCATGCCCGGCGCGCTCCTGCCCTTGGGCCATCGTTATCGCCAACGCGCCGGCTGCGTTATTGCGGTTGAGCCGCGGCCACGTAAAACCATCTCTTTCATACCCGGTGGGTAAGCCTACGCGCTAGCCTGTCCAGGCCACCCGAACCCAGCCGCTTGCCGCGCGAGCAGGTTTCCCAGCGAGCACAGCCGTGCTCAACCACGGCTCGATCGACAACGCGGCCCTACGCGCACGCCATCGCCGGCATGGCTATTCGACCCCATACGACAACCTCCCGACGAGTGTTGCCGCTAGAAGCCGCGCCATGCGCGCCGTGGCCTACCGGCACGCAGCACTGGCTGGAACAAAATGATTGCCAAGCGATCACCGACGCTCGAGAAGGCGTCGTGAACGACGACGCTGGCCACAGTCGCCAAACGGTCAGCGGTATGCGTAGTGGAGTGCGTCCAAGGGGCCCGGTCGATCACCGCGACCCCGGAAACGTTCGACTTGTCGACGTAGCATGCGGCGCCCGATCCGCCGCATGAAAAAAAGCCCCCGTACCCGAAGGTACGAGGGCTGCCCCTTGCGCGGCTTCTGGAAGGCGCTGGCGTCGAGGGTCGGCCTATCGGCCGCGACTGACGGCTAGTTGTCCGAACGCTGAATCGAGCCGTCGGTTTCGACCGTGCCCTGCGCATTGGCGCCCTGCGGGCCATAGCCGGTCTGGCCTTGCGCGCTGCCCTGGCCCTGAACCTAGCCACGTGCACGTTGCTGCATTTCGCCGGCGTTGCGCTGGGCGCGATCCCGCTGGCTCTGTATTTGGTCACGGCTTTCTGTCATGCCGTCTTGCGCCCGGTTCTGCATCGATTGCGACTGCTGCATACGCTGTTGCTGGCTCCGCGCTTCGGCGCCGGCCTGATTGGCCGTGCCTTGAGCGGCCCCGGCAGCAGACGATGCCGCACGCCCAGCGCCTTCGCGCACGCCGGTGGCGGCATTCGATGCGCCCTGCTTGAGCTGGCGCGTACCGTCTCGCATGATCGTATAGGTCTCACCACCCGATACCGCAGGCCCGAAGCTGCCGGACCCGGAAGAAGCGGCCTGCATGCCGGCCTGGAACTGTTCGCGGCTAATGCCGTCGGGCATGCTCTGCTTGTCGCGATCTTCGATCGTATCGGCGGTATCCATGGAGTCGTAGAGCGCCGATACGCGCGGATTCGCTTCGGCCTCGGCACGGCTGAGCACGCCGTCACCGTTGGTATCAAGAGCATCGAACTGGGTGTTGATCGCAGCTTCGGCATCGATGCCGGCGCCGGACTGCGAGGCGTTGGCATGAGCGCTGGCGGCGGCGCCGTTCTGGGCGGCGATGCCCAGACTCGACACCATGGCCAGACCGAGTGCGATAGCGGTTTTCTTCATCATGGCGTTTGGTTTCCATAACGGATGGAAAGGTCGCTCCACCCTAGGCCCGCGCCATGAACCCTGACTTAATCCAAGGAAGCTCTGCATCACCTGTCGCGGTCGCGCCGGCCTGCTTTGCGCGCGATTGACAGACAAGTGAGAGCGTAGCGTGCCCAAGCCAATAAC